>DASTZT010000559.1:0-3608 GCA_035764225.1 Ktedonobacteraceae bacterium | reverse complement strand
TTATCGCTGGCTGCCTGGTATCTGCGTTGACTTTGCGAGCGCGTAGGTGCCAGGCTACCAGCGAAAGATTGCTAGCAGCCAGCAATAGACCCAGCGCAAGTCCGCTACTGGCTATTTGTAGTGCGATTACCTGCCGCCACAGGGCCGCCCCGATCATAACCGGAAGGCTTAGATTGATGAGCCACCAGCTGATCCACGCCCAACGTTCGTGGATCATTTCGCGCATCAACGGTACATGCTGTCTGCCAACCAGTGGACCATAGCGGTGTGACCAGATCAGAAATGGGACAATTTTGTAGAGGTAGCCAATGGTGCTTTGTCCCAGCCAACCAACCAGCGCGGCCAGACCAAACGTCAGCCAGATCGGCGGTGTTCCCCAGCCCGCCAGCATCGCCACGACTCCCGCGACAATCACGAGCACAAAATAGGCGATGGCGGCGATACTATGGTAGTGTGTCACCTCCAGGCGTTTGCGTTGACGCAGCTTGAGCATGCGCCAGAAGTCGCCAGCGAAGCCTACGGCAGCACCTATCAGCAGGCCGCTCCCAATCCATTCCGGCGGCGTCCAGCTCAGCAGGAAGCCGGAAGCCAGCAGCCCGATCCCGCCGTTGAGCGCGATGAAAATCAGCTTGCCCCAACGATCATCATGAGCATGGGCAAGTAGAAACAGCCGTCCCAGTGTGTACGAGACCCCCACCAGCGTGCAACTCAGCCAACCTACTACGCCCAGCGTGATATGAGCTAGCAATATCTGTTCAATCGCTCCACCAAGAAACCCCGTGACGAAGTTCCAGGCGGCGGTAAGGCCCAGGCTAACGATCAGGCAGAGATACAGCAGCGACGCTATCAGGAAAGACATGGTCAGCGGACGGATGCTGGCGCGTAAGAAGGTAATGCCGAGCACAATGACGTAATGTGCTACGGCCAGCACAATAATCGTTCCTCCTGTCACCAGCAGCCAGGTCTGCCACCACCAGAAGCCGGAGATCAGGCAGACGACACCGCAAAGAAATACTGGATATTGCCAGCGTAGCAGCGCTGTAGCTCGCAGGGACGAAACTGTGATAACCGGAACCAGTTGCAAGGAGGCTCCCATGATGGTCATCGTTAACCAACCTAGCGTGACGATATGGACCAGAGCCAGGACGTGAGGGAAGTTGGGAGCCAGCAAGGCCAGCGGCAAGATCCAGGGAGCCAGCAGCCCGAAGATCGCCGCTGCGCCAACACCTGTCAGGAGAAATGGCAAAGGAATCATCAGCGGCACGCCATGCCGACCAGCCAGCCCTCCTCCTACCGGGCTGATCGATGGCGCAGACTGGCCTGTTTGCAGCCTGAAGGTGGCACTTTTCTGCGGGACATTCGCGCTGCTGTTCTTTATCTGTTGATTGCTCATTGCTGTAGCTCCTTCCCAGTGTGAGAATCGGCTGATCTATTATGCACGAGTAAAGAGCACCCACCATTCGTTGGCGCTGACCTT
Source organism: Ktedonobacteraceae bacterium (assembly GCA_035764225.1). Taxonomy (GTDB): domain Bacteria; phylum Chloroflexota; class Ktedonobacteria; order Ktedonobacterales; family Ktedonobacteraceae; genus DASRHT01. Next base: position 2,131 of record DASTZT010000559.1, on the reverse strand, counting down.
GTGGGTTTCGTGGGTGAAACCGTGCTCACCAAGCACCTGGTAGAGCGGGACCGGCTCAAAAGGGGCAATGAGCAGTAACGTCTCTCCCGTTTTGAGCGGTACTGCTGTTTCCATAATCATCACAAACGGTTCACCGCCCTCCGCTAATGTTGGCCTTACATCCAGCGTCTTTGTTGCTTGCGCCTGCCAGGCGACATTTTTCTCGATCATGCGCTTATCTCCTTCTTTAGCTCGCATACATCTCTTCAACCTGCGAACAGGCTAGCGCGAGGTTGAACCCATCGCAGCCTTTCGCGGTTGGTACGTCAAGCATAGCCCGTTTTTGAACAAGGCACAGCGACAAAAGTCACAGCGAAGCCAGCAGAAAATATTCTATACTCCTGCCGTACTTGCTGAGCGATGTACCTGATTGCTGAGCGGGAATGCAACTTTTGTGATAGATATGTTTGCAACTTGCAAGAAGAGAGGTTTATTACCAATGGCAGAACAAACAGCAACACTCGATGTCCGTGCGATCCCTCCGCGCGAACGGCATCCTTTGATCTTCTCGCGTCTCGACGCGCTCCATACTGGCGAGGCTTTGCTGCTGGTCAACGACCATGATCCCAAACCGTTGCGCTACCAGCTCCTGGCGGAACGTCCCGAAGAGTTTTCGTGGGAACCCCAGACAGAAGGGCCGGAGGAATGGGTAATTCGTATTGGGCGTGTGGCGGAAAGTGAAGGGTGATCGCATATTCTGGTCTATGAAAGTCGGCGCAAGGTGGAAAACACCTTGCGCCGACAAGTTTATTATCTGATAAGCTTCCGATGCAGTTTTAGGCAATAGCTGCATCGGAAGAATGGGAGACGGCATAATGTGGGTTATTACCTCACAACACTCTTTGCCTCATGAGCAGCTTGCTCCATCGACTCAAACAGGTGATGGGCCTCTGTAGGCGTCAGGCGTGCTTCCAGCAGCGGAACGTAGACCTCTTCCTCTTTGGCAAAGTGGACGGTGATCAGTGCGGATAGCCCATAGAGCACACGGCGTAGCGCCTGCTCCTGAGATGGCCCCAGGCTCTCTTTGTTCAGGTACAACCGCAGCGTGCCCAGTTCCTCGATCAGGCGGCCAATCTCGACGTGGTCGTGGCTCATCGTGGCTGTTGCTTCTGGTGCTCCCATCAGGTTGCCCACTACGGGATACAGGGCCTGCTCTTCTGCCTGAGCATGGGGGATAAGGTGGTGTCTCAGGAACTCATAGGTTTCGTTAATATCCTGTCGCAGCGAGGCCACTGGCGAAGTGCCTATCGCATCCGCGACTGTGCGTATTTGCTTGATATGGGGCAATAATTCCTGATGTTCATCTCGTAATGGCTGCATAAAGTGTGGCATGCTTAGCTCCTTCTATGGTTAAGATTGTTCAGCAGTTTCTCTTCTGAGAACAGTTTTTGCTTCAATACGGCAGCGAGCAATGTTTGTGCTGCCTCTCTGGATAAGTATAGGCATGTTTCGCTCACGTCGCTGTGACAAAAGTCGCTGTGGTGCTTCTTGGTGCGCTTCTTAAGTTTTCTCCGGTATGGCCTGAGCTTGTTATAATAGGGAAAATAAGGTAGAGCGTTTCAGGAAGGAGAAGTATCGTGCCCATTGAGAGCGAAACGCTGCGGCGTATACCGCTGTTTGCCACGCTCAACCCGCAGGATTTAGCGCAGATGGCTGCATTGGCAGTGGAGCGGCGCTATGAACGGGGCGATCTTATTTTGCTCGAAGGAGACCAGGGCGGAGCGTTATATTATGTGCAAAGCGGGTTGGTCAAGGTATTTAAAACTTCGGCGGCGGGCAAAGAGCAGGTGCTGCGCCTGATTGCCGCTGGTCATACCTTTAATGATGTGCCCGCGCTTGATGGCGGACCCAATCCGGCAAGCGTCGCGGCTATGGAGCTGAGCGTGGTTTATGTCATCCGACGAGCCGATCTACGCAGATTGATTATGACCCGACCGGAGTTCGCTGAAGCTGTGGTGCAGACGCTTGCCGGTGCTCTGCGGCATCTGGTAGCCCTGGTAGAAGATCTCTCTTTGCGTCATGTCGCTGCGCGGGTAGCCAAGATTCTCCTCGATCAGGAAGCCTCGTCCTCAGAGCTACATGCCCATCATCT
>DASTZT010000558.1:0-8961 GCA_035764225.1 Ktedonobacteraceae bacterium | reverse complement strand
TAGCTCCAGCCTGACGCACGAAAGACAAGGTGGGTAGGGTTGTGACCAGCTTCTGATGTTCTGCTTGTTGCACCGAGTCGATCAGGGTTGAGTGGTCGAGAATCCAATCCAACAGGGCAGTATTGAAGCGGTGATAGATATGGGCCATGAATAGAATAACCCAGTTGATGGGATTATCAAGATTGTTGACCTGCCTGACAAGGTGCGCTTCAAAGTTGGCAATTGGGAGCGCATTCAGATCTTCCAGGCTCAGAATGTGATGGTTAAGTAGATCTGTGACCAGCCCGATCAGGATTGGACGGCCCTCTGTGCGCTGATATAACGCGGCTGCCTGAGTCTCAATTTTTGTCATCTCAAGCTCAGTTTGTTTGTTGATGTAGAGTACCATCTCCTGCTGGCTGAAGGGGGCGAGCGCGATTGGCAGGATCTCATGCTCTCTTCCCTTCCAGTTTGGATGATTCCAATCAAGGGCATTGCGTCCCGCGATGACTACGCCTATATGGGAAAATTGATAGGTGTCTGGGAAGGTATGGGTGGGACTGAGGACAGCCACCAGCGGATTCTCTTCGACCAGCTCAAAGGTGTCGAAAAAGACGATGAGATGTTTGTTCCCCTTGTGAAGCTCTTCATCAAGGGCGTGTAAGTCGGCAATCAGAGCGGTAGATAGTTTGCTGCGTATATCCGCTGCGTCGATGGTCCCTGTTTCGATAGAATGGTGGTAGTCGTCAAGCGCCTCGTTGAAAATCGCAGGAGACCAACTCTTGAAGGCTGCCTGAATGGCGCTCACAATATACTGTGCAATGGTGACAGCGTCGCGATCCTCTATGTTAAAGAAGTCGATGGTGGCAATGGCAAGGTTTTGCTGTTTTTGTCGTGCCAGTTCCTGACACCTGCGCAGCAGCCATGTTTTCCCTACCCCGCCCTTTTTGTGAGCCGCTTCCAATTTGTCATAGAAATACAATATCCAGGGGGCTTGAGGATTGCTGAGCCAATCTATAAAAACCTCTAGTTCTTTTTCTCGCCCGATAAAATCCTGTTCTATCATAAACGTCTCTCCCTTCCAACTAAGAATCGTCCCGTACCAGGGAAGATATACTCTCTATGTGCTCTCCAAGTATTTCCTTAAGACGGCTATCCTGTGCTAACTCGCTATAAAGCTGACGGCGAATGTCGGCCTGCTCTGTCAGTTTGATCTCGCGGATCGCTTGCTGAAAATTTGCGGGAATAGTGGTTGCGACCGGATCTTGTAAAAGCAGATTGAGATACTCGTGCAGATTGCGCACGCGGTCACGTCCTGTAGACTCTTTGACAAGTAGTCTGGCAGTTGTCAACTGATGAGCATGAATAAGTGCTGTAACCGTGGCCGCCTGTGCGCCAAGAGCTTCTTTGAGTTCTTCATCCTGTGAGTACTCCTCTGAAAACTGTGAGAATGCCTCTGGCGATTCGTTGATAATCTGTTGCACCGTTTGTTCAAGCAATTGCTGTAATGTCTCTCCAGTGCTGGTATGGGCGCTGTGATAGAGGTACTCCTGCAAATAGCGCACTCGATCCGTGCCCGTAACGGCCTCCGCTAATTGCTGGTTGATCCTGGCTAAAGTGCTGTGAATAGCAAAATATGCTTCCGGTTCTTCGATCTGAAGCTGTAAAAGAAAAATATTGCGGATAGGTGCATCAATAGAAAACCCCGCCCTGGGCATATTCCAATTCAAGATATCGGTTGTGCGGTTGATCCGTTTGGGCAATCCAATGTAAGCCAGACTATTTTGGGGTGCGAACTGCGATGCATATTGCCTGATCAGCATCTGCATAATCACGAGGTTGAAACGACGTGGCACTGAGAGCAAGCTGAGGATAGCCCGGTACCATTGGTACTCGGAAGGATCGATTTTAGCCAGGATGCCCCGATCAATCACGCGCTCTGTAATGATCTTTATTAACCGCTTGCGATCCTGTGACTTCTCTAGATCGAACTGCCCTGCGCTCATAGCTCGCGCCATCGTGTCCATTGCCAGAGGATATCCTCTGGTCCATTTAAAGATATAGTGGTGTGTTTCCGGCTCAATATCAATCGTGTCCAGGTACTGTTCGCTGCTCGCTCTATCAAAAGGATTGAGCTGGAGTGGTGTGAGTTTGCGTGCGACTGAACGTTCGTGTTCAAATTGCAAGCTTTTGCGACTGGCGATGACGACAAATAAGCGGTTGTTTTCGAGCAGGTCGCGCAGCATAAGCTCGATCCAGCGCAGCAGCTCTTCGTTTTCTGTATCTATCGCGTCCAGTACCAAGACTACGGCGTTCTGTTCCAAAAGAAGCTGGATCGCGCTCACAACTTGATCAAGCGGGTTTTCGATGTTGAGATGGGTGATGAGCGACGGATGGTGTTGTTTGATTTGCTCGATGATTTCATGCGCGATAGCTGGAATGCCTCCGCTGGCATCTACCCAGAGATACGGGAGATGGTATTCTTTGCATTTTTGAGCTACATGCTGCAAAATAGTAGTTTTGCCGATCCCCTCAATCCCATGAACGTCAATGATAGGTGTGCGTAGCAAGCTCGTCTGGTCAAGCAATGCGTTGAACGCTTCATCTATGATACTCAGTTCATAGGTTCGGTTAATAATACTTGCCATATATCTTCACTCCACTGAAATGTGATGAGTTAAACTACTGCTTTTCAAGGGTACTGATCAGGCGATGGACAAGCTGGCTAAGCTCGCTGTATTGTGCTCGTAACTTAATAAGCTCGCTACTGATAGTCGATAGCTGGCTAAGCTCGCTGTATTGCGCTCGTAACTTGATAAGCTCGCTACTGATGGTCGATAGCTGGCTAGTGATCTGGCGTGACAATTTATAATTGCCTGGTTGCTCTTTGCGGAGATGCCAGTGTAGAGCTTTGATGAAATACTCGTAATTGCCCTCTTCTCCTACGATGAATTTGACCAGTCCGCCCTGCCATGTTCTTGTCAGGAGGAGATTTTGCTCAGGCTCTTGCTCGTTCACGTACCAATATGTTGTGGCGTTTGTGCGCGGCGGGAAGGCGGCGAGTATTTCTGCGTCCCAGGTGGGGTCCAATCCAATAGCCAGGATGTCTCTGGCTAATGTCCTTTCTAGCAACGTTTTTAATGTCTCTCTATTTCCAAGAGGTATGGCGAGCTGCTCCTGACGCTTGACGATGCTGTAAACCTTTGATGAGAGATCACCGAACGCTTTGATAATTCTGCAGGAGAAGGGTTTTTCGGCGTAATCAATGTAGGCTGTGGCTTTATGTCCGGGGATAATGACATCGAAGTGGCTCTGGTCCTTCATGTCCACCTGTTCCAGGGCATTCTCTAACAAGTCGTCGATATTGCTGGAAACGATCATATCAAAGATATTATCTTTGATCAGCTCCGCAAGGCAGAGGTCTGCCTCAGAAATAGCGACTTCATTTAACGCCTGTTTTAAAATTCCGTCGAGGTCATTGTCGCTAAATTGTCCCGGACTATTTAAGACCTGATAACATTCCGCGAATTGTTCTAAAGGGGTGAGCGGCTTGAAATCGCGCAGACTGACAGTTTGGAGCGTGCTGAATAGTTCTTTGCTGCGGAAAAAACCGCCCGCTCTCGCTCCAAGCACCAGGGTTGTACGTTTATTCGCTTTTCGTCTCGTATCTAGCATGTTCGCAACTTCTACAATGTTGGTCCTGGTTGGATCAGTGAGCATACATATATTCCTTTATACTGTCACTCACTACAAGTGGATTAGACGCACAAATATACCATGACGCCTCTTGCGCTTTAGTATATCTGTTTCAGATACTTAGCAGCGTGTCATACTTTTAATGTGAAAAAAATATTTTCTTTGCTGTTCGGCAGTTCGTTCCCTTTATGTAAATTATAACCGTATTAGCTCGCATTGGCAAGCTAAACACTGGCGAAAAACTTTTTGTCGGCGTGACTCCCTATATAAAGATACACCTTTACATGAGATATAACATGCTGAAATATCTATATGCGATTTTTTGTCAGAGAGTAGAAAGGGCGGCTGGGTGACAAATCAAGGGAAAAGTTAGAGAGCGTTCCGCGAGCTACGCAGAACGCTCTCTGATACTCGTCTATCGCTCAGCATTTAAGCTGGTTGCAAGGCGACCAGAAGTTGCTTAGGACTAAGCATAATGCGGCTGTCGAGCAGTTGAAGCGGCTGATCGTGCAGCAGATGCAAGCCTGGGAGCCGTTGCGCAGTCTTCTCCAGCGCAATCTTCATCTCAAGGCGTGCCAAAGGAGCGCCGATGCAGAAGTGGATGCCGTGCCCGAAAGATTGGTGTCGGTTGGGGTTGCGCTGGATGTCAAAACGCTCAGGATCGGGAAACTGACTGGGATCGAAATTGTTTGAAAAGGCAATCGTTAACAGCCGATCCCCTTGATGAATCTGTTGATCCCCAAGCTGGACATCGGTCGTCGCCGTCCGGCCATCGATGAGATCGTTTGGCCCGACCCTTCCTGGTGGCATCGTACGCAGAATCTCCTCGACCGCGCTGGCTGCCAGTTCAGGCTGCTGTTGCAGGAGCGCGAACTGGTCTGGATGCTGGTCAAAACAGAGAATAGCATTGCCCAGCGTTGTGGTGGTGGTGATATTGCCAGCAATGAACAGGGTAAAGCAGAAGCTCATCAAATCTTGATAGCTGAGGCGTTCTCCATCCACCTCTGCGGCCATGAGCTGGCTTAGAATGTCGTCGCCAGGGCTGCTACGGTGTTCCTCAATGGCCTGAACGAAGTAGCGAATGAAGTTATCCCGCGCCTCCAAGCTATCTGCTTGATTGCTCATCAGCGCGTCGTTCCAGACTTTAAACTGTCGCCACTCCTGGCGTGGTAAACCCAGCATATCCGAGATAACCATCACCGGCAGCGGGTTCGCCATCGCGTCCATCCAGTCCACTACGTCTTTCGCCTGGATATTGTCAATCAGTTCGTCCACAATGCGTTCGATTTGAGGAGCCATCTGGACAATCGTGCGGGCGGAAAAAGCCTGCGTAATCAGCGAACGCATCTGCCGATGGCGCGGCGGGTCCATGTTGATAATACTTTCTCCTCCCGATTCCGAAGTATTCCGTCCTCGGTTGGAGACCATGTGTTGAGAAGAAAACGTCTTATAGTCACTACGCACATGTACCGAGTCATCATAGCCAAAAACGAGCCACACTTCTGCTTCTTCCGAGTAAACAACAGGAGCAGTCTCGCGCATCTCTTTACACCACGCGAGTGCTTGATGATGGTACTCCAGTGGTGAGATTGACGGATCATTAAGAAAAGCCGGAAGCTTCATCAAGGTAACCTTTCTAATTTCCCAAATTGCATAAAAGCGTTTAATAGCCTCTGCGCGGTCGGATTAGTAAGATGCTCCATCTGCTCCTCTCATAATAAGATAGACGGTAAATAGTTAGGTGCCTAATTTATTAGATAACCTAATTATAATTTAGAGATGCAGTTGTGTCAATGGTATGATGGTAGTCGTATTGGTGAAAAAGATGAAGCGTTATGTGACCTTCTTTAATAGTTTACAAGTAAACCAATGTACACAGCAAATATACTCATCTAATGGACAGTATACCCTTGCTGCTGAAATGTGTGCTGCCAATCCCTCATTGAGTATCCCGCGAAAAGATTTATTGGTTGTACGTTAAAAACTATAGTTTTCACACTATTTCGGAGTTACGCTGGGAATCACACATTGGTAAATAATTAGCATGGCAGAGGCGTATGGGAGTCGAACCCACCAGGGACCGCGCCGAGCGACCCCCCAGCCGTTTTGAAGACGGTGAGACCCACCGGGGCCCCTACACCTCCATGTTCTGTGGAAACTATTTTGCCACTACCGCACCTGCCTGTCAAGCTAGCTGGCGGATTCGGCAGGGCTTTGCAGTTTTCGCCAGATGCTACCAGGCATGAGGAAGAGAGGACTCCCTTCGTACCGACCAGCTTTAGCGCGTCCAATTTATTGCCTGTCCTTCCCGAAATCATTGCATTTGCTCAAAAGAGAGCGTTTCTCGAAAACCCTTTGGGACGGCAGGACAGGCGCTAAATCGGACGGGATCAATCCCGTCGGTACGAAGAGCGTGACCGTCCTGGTCGTTTTCCCAAAGATTACAGAGAGGGAAAAACTGCAAAGCCCTGGCGGATTCGGGCTACCGTTACCTCCCCTAGATCCCTGACCACCATCTCCGCCTTTTTCAGGCCGGGCAGGTCACGATCTCCGGCTACCGCGATGCAGCGCATGCCACCCGCGTGAGCTGCTTCCACGCCCGCTACGGCATCCTCGATTACCAGGCACTTCGTCGGCTCTATCCCCAACTCCTCAGCCGCTTTGAGAAATACATCCGGGGCAGGTTTGCCGTGAGGCACTCTTTCGCCTGAGACGAAGACTGAGAGATAGCGGCGTAAGCCGAGCACGTCGCTGATTAGTTGAATGTTCTCGATAGGCGTTGACGATGCCAACGCCTGAGCATAGCCTGCATCGTGCAATGCGCTGAGCAGCTCGATAGCTCCCGGCAGTGGCGCGGCAGTCTCGCGTACGAACTCGCGGAAGTAGGCTTCTTTGCGGTCGGCCAGCTCGCGAACACGCTCAGGAGAGATCGAACCCCAGATCGTCGGGATGATGGCATCGTTGCGCTGACCAAAAGTGGCCCAGAATTGCTCTTCCGTGAATGTCACTCCCGTTTCCTGCGCCAATCGTTGCCATGCCTTTAGATGCTCTTGCGCGCTATCGATGATTACCCCATCAAGATCCCAGATAACGGCCCGAATCGGATCGGCCATGATACGTTTAGCTCCTATGCTTTTGTTTCCATCATATCACACACCACTTTGCCAAACTGTGTATGTGGGAGGAGAAATAGCGATAGCCAGGGCTTTGCCTTGACAAAGCTCTGGCTATCTTCATTCGATCAACGAAGTACCGTGTAACTAACTACTACGACTGGCTACCGATGTTATTCTACTCACAACGGACTACGAGCCCAGCCTTTTAACACGTCCTTGCAGGACTATCAGGCTTGACACTGCCATTCTCTCCAACTAAACCCATCCCGCGCGAAAATTGCATGCGCGGCTGAGATATTTGCCCTGGCGTTATAGGGAGACGATGCAGATTGCGGTGTTGTCATCCAGGTGCTCGGATAGAGGATCTGGAAAACTCCCATTGCATGACTTCCCAGCACTGGCTGAGGATTGTATGCATTTGGGTTGAGGCCTGATTCACAGCGCGCGATACGCATCGCGGACGGTGCGTATGGGCCAAAGGTCTCGTAAATCATGTTAGTGATGTCTGCATTGCTGCCGCTAGCAACGCCGCCTGGTTTCGTAGCGCTGGCGTTGTTATGGCTGCTATGACTCTGTGTCTGGACTTTGCTCTGCCGCACATGGCGATGCATATTGCTAGAGGCCCGATCATGGAATGATGAGCCTACAAGCGACTGCGCCTGCGCTATCGGCATACTTGTGCCTAGCAGCAAAGTCAGAAACAGCAATCCCAAAATCCCTATAGCTCCAAGTTTTCCGGCTGTCATAACGTACTGTTGTACTGTTCTCCTGATGTCCAACATAGCTCCTTCTACTAATGGAAATTCCTTACTAACTTGCTCGCCCCCTATCGACTCGTCAGCCACAATCAACAATTTGCGGGACGGTCGTAATCAATTGGGGACGACCATAGTATAACTGATACACAATGATATGTCATGAAACTATTTGATATATAGCCTGAAACTCCTAATTTATCAGTAGAGCTTATAGTAGCAGATATGATGAGAAGCCAATCTACTCTGCATGTGTTTAATTATTCCGCAATAAAAGAATGGTATACGTTGACATTGTATCGTCGTTTTTATGTCATGCGTGATAGAGAAAAAAGGAAATAGTTTTCTTGTTGATCGGCAGGCAATGAGAGCTGCATTGCCAGGAATTTCGTGGCTCTTGTTTGTAAAATATATTCTGGCGTTGCCAGAGAGGAGCGTCTTGTCATGAGTCAAGCGTCCACTTCACCTGTTCAGATGCGTGCCATTGCGCTCTCACGCCAATATGGGAGCGGCGGGGGAGAGATTGCTATGCGTCTTGCCTCGCGTCTTGGCTGGCTGTTAAGTGATCACGAAATTGTGGCGTGCGTAGCTCGCGAGCTAGGGATCAGCGAGGCTGAAGCCACAGAGCGAGATGAGTATGCGGAAGGGATGGTTTCGCGTCTCCTATCGAATATGCAGTTCTATGAGCCAGCAGTTTTGGTAGCTGTCCCTGCGTCTATGGTGCCACAAATTTGTGGCTATGATGTCCAGCTTTATGCCGAAGCTTTGCAGCGTGTTGTGATGGCGACAGTTGAGGCTGGACAGGTGGTGATCGTTGGGCGCGGAGGGCAGATGTTGCTAGGAAACAGGCCCGATGTTTTGCTTGTGCGGATAATTGCGCCGTTTGCTGTGAGGATAGCCAATGTGATGCGGCACGAGGGGATAGGTCAAGCCGAAGCTCGCTCACGCATCCAGTTAAAGGATCGTGATCTCGTCCGCTACTTGCAATCAATCCATGGTTGCCACCCGGAAGATCCTCATCTGTATGATCTCGTGGTCAATACGCATCGGCTTGACCTGGATGATGCAGTTGATCTGATCTGCCTGGCTCTGGAAAAGAAGGCCAGGTATCTGGTAGCTCCACCGGAAGCAACGGGGCCAGATGCGGAAATGATGCGCTGTTCCAGACAACTAGATGATATCCAATCGCCTGACAGCATACAGGACGAAGATGCGAACAATATCAGTGAACCCTAAAAGCGCATCTTACGCTACAATGGTCCACAACCCGTGAATAGACCGCATCGTGCTGGCATCGACAGCCGCCGTAGCCGCATCAATGTAGAGGGGGAGGATGATGCGGAATATACCGCCTTCCCCTGGCAGATGTTGCGCCTGGATTTGTCCGCCATGCCGTTCGACAATTCTATGCGAGA
>DASTZT010000557.1:0-9777 GCA_035764225.1 Ktedonobacteraceae bacterium | reverse complement strand
CCATGATGACGCTTGACAATTTCGTATGAAAGATACAGACCAATACCCAGGCCTGGATACGTTTTTTCCTTTTCATCAGTAACACGATAGAAGCGTTCAAAAATTTTCTCTTGATGAGGTTTGCCAATGCCAATGCCGAAGTCCTGAATGCTTACTATGGCCTGTCCAGGCTCCAGCGAGGCGCGAACGATAACCGTATTGGCCTGGGGCGAGTACTTGATGGCATTGGTCAAGAGATTGGTGAGTACCTGTCCAAGCCGATCTCTATCTCCGACGATCTGGGCGTCCGTTTTCCCTTCAGCGATCAACTGATGGGTGGAAGTTGTTGCCTGGAGGATTTCTACCGTTTCCTGAATGAGTCCATCCAGCTCAAACTGCTCAGCTTGAAAGGTGAGCTTACCCGCCTGCATGCCGGAAACATCGAGTAACTCGCTAATCAGTCTGGTCAGCTTATTTAACTGGGTGTCGATGCGACCGAGAAAATGCAACCCTTGCTCGTCCTGCTGTTTTTCCAGGCGGCGTTGCAGCACATGCGTAAAGCCTTTTAAGCTTGTCACTGGCGTTTTGAGTTCATGGCTGGCCATGCTGATGAACTCATCTTTTCGTTTTTCCGCCAACATGCGCTCGGTAACGTCGTGAATCAGGCTGATGACCAGCGTGATATGCCCGCGCTCATCAAAAACCGGGCGTGCTTTGGCAATCGACCAGCGTTCGAAGTCTCCGTTGGATTTATGGCGGTATCCGATAGTTGCCTGAGCCTCACGCTCGCCAGCAAGTACCCTGTGATGTGGGAGCTGAGAAGGTGTAATCGGTCTGCGTTGCTCGTCAATGATTTCATATGATGAGACAATGGTTGGTGATGGCACTTCCAACATCGATTGGAAAGAAGTGAAGCCCATCATGGCTATCGCTGCATCATTCGCGTAAATGATCTGGTCGTTTTTATTGTAAACAATGATGCCATCGGCGGCCCCCTGGAGAATAATATCCAGCTGGTCGCGCGCCTGCTTCACTTCCTGGTAGAGTTTGGCGTTATCAATGGCAATTGCTGCTCGCAGGCCGATTTCTTCCCCCATCGTTAAATCTAGCGCGTTATACTTCCTGCCAGATTCGGCGAAGACCAATGTAATAGCTCCGCGAGGTCGGCCTTGAACAACCAGTGGCACAATCAAGATTGAGCTATATCCGACCTGTTGGAGGATGTGCAGTTCTTCTTCATTTCTGGCGGATGCTCTAAGCAGCTCGTCGCTAATTTCAGGATACAGCTCGGATTTCCCTGTTCGGATTACCTGCGGAATCCCTTGTGGTGCGTCAGGATCGATGGAATACTTTTCTCGCAGCATTTTCGCCCATTGCACTTTGGCCGGATCTTTATGCGCTAAGGTAATCAGCTCGATATTCCCTTGCTGGTCAAGCATATCGACGGCGAACCAATCGGCATGTTGTGGAACGATCAGTTGTGCCAGGTTATCAAGCGTCTCCTGGTAATCAAGGGTGGAGGAGAGCACTTTGCTGACTTCTGCGATAAAGCGGATGCGCTCTTCACTTGCCCGCAAAGCGTCTTCTCGCCGCTTGTATTCGGTGAGGTCATGCGAGATCGCCACTGCACCTTCAATCATGTTGCCGGGAAGTGCATGCAAGGGGGCCGCACTGATGGAGATAAAGCGATCTTGTTGTTTGGTGGGGTTGTAGTAAGCGACTACTGTTCCAACAAGCGTTTCTCCTCGTAAGGCACGAAAAACGGGCCAGTCCTCTAAAGGCAGGAGCTTGCCATCTGCTGTATAGAGATCATAGGTCTTTGTCTGTGCCGACAGGGGCAAGGGTGATTGGGCCGTAGGATCGAACTCGTGGGCGACCTGGTTTTGTTGAATGCATCGGCCTTGACCGTCGTAAATAACGAGTGGATCGGGAAGGGCCTCTATGATCGTCTTGAGCCGAATGCGGAGCTGTTCTGAGGTCCGGCGCGCTCGCTCTGTCTGACTGGCCAGGATGCTGATGGTGAGTCCAACTGCCAGATATAAGCAGAGGCCAATAATATCTTCCCTCTGAGTGAGAGCCAATAAAAAAGCGGGTGGCAAAATAAAAAGAATGAGCAGTGCAGCTCCGGTCAGGGTTGCCACAATGCTCGGTCCCGCGCCCCATCCCAGCGCCATTAGCAGGCTAACCAGAATGAGCAAGCCTTCTATAAAACGAAAAGAGGGATAAATACGGATCAGGGTGAGAAGAACCGCGCCTATTCCCATTTGGGCCAATACTGCGATGAGATAGCCGAAGATGGGATGAGACCACGTTCCTGTAAAAAACGTTGGCGCAAAGGTATTGGCCCGCAGCCAGCGGAGGGTTTTCTGGTAGAACCGCACCTTGCTGGATGGTCGTACAACCTTGCCCTCCGCTTCCTCTTCTTCAGAGGAGGAACCCGGATCGCTCTGGGCGGTCGTTTCTTCTGCCACCTTTGCTGGTGCTGGTATGTGTTTCGCTGTGCCCATAATTTATTCCTCCGGGAAAAGTTGATGACGAGAATCTCGGAGATTTTTTCTATCAAAAGTATAAAGGCTGCACTCAACTATGGCAACCTCAGCATTAACAGCGTTGGGCGGTATTTGGCATACCTTTTGATATCCCGTGCTCTAGCGAAGTTCCCACATCTGGTTGCTCTCAGGAGTGCGCGTTTGACATACTTTACGAACATCTGATTGCTCTTGTCAACTCATCATCTCGGAACGTACACTTTAAGAAGCAATTCGGTTGCTGCTTCGAAACACCTTGAATTGTCCCATCCCTGCACCATCAGAAAGGATCGTTGCTATGGATTTTGAACTACCTGAAGAGCATCGACTCGCGTATGAAAGCGCTCTTGCCTTTGCGCTCAGTGAAATCAAGCCTCACAACGCGGAAATCGAGAAGAACGACGACTTCCCAGCCTGGATCTGGAAACGTCTGGCTGACCAGGGCTATACGGGCATTGCGATCCCGGAAGAGTACGGTGGCAGTGGTGGCGATTTCTTGATGGCGGCCCTGGTATCGCGTGCTATCGGGCGAGCCAATGGTGGCATCGCGATGTCCTTCGGGGCGCATTTGAACCTCTGCGCCCATAATATTCTGCGCAACGGGACGGAGCAGCAGAAGCAAAAATATCTGCCACGACTTATCAGCACGGAGATGATCGGTGGGTTGGGGCTGACTGAGCCGAATGCTGGCTCGGACGCAATGGGCATTCAGATGACGGCGCGTAAAGTCGATGGCGGCTATCTGATCAATGGCTCGAAGGTTTTTATCACCAACGGCCCTATCGCCGATCTCCTGATCATTTATACCAAGACGAAGCCGGAAGCTGGCAGCCGGGGCATTACCGCTTTTATTTTTGAGACAAAGACGAAGGGTTATCACGTTGCCCGTAAGTTAGAGAAGGTGGGCATGCACGGCTCCCCCACCGGCGAACTCGTCTTCGAGGATGCCTTTGTGCCTGCTGAAAATATGCTTGGTAAAGAGAATGAGGGGTTCAGGGTAGTGATGAGTGGCCTGGATCTTGAACGAGCCTTCTTCGCGGTCAGCGCCGTTGGTGGGATCGAAGCTGCCCTGGAAATTTCGCTGAAATATGCCCAGGAGCGCCACCAGTTCGGTCAACCCATCGCTCATTTCCAGTTGATCCAGGCCAAACTGGCTGATATGTACACGGATTTGCAGGCCGCCACCTTGATGGCGCATCGCTGCATGTGGCTGGCTCAGCAGGGTAAACGCGTCAGCAAGGAAGCCGGGGCCGCTCTGCTTTTTACCGCTCGTGCCCAGATGCGAGCTGCCGATCAAGCATTGCAGATACACGGTGGTTGGGGCTACCTGACCGATTTTGAGGTCGAACGCATGTGGCGCAATGCCAAACTGGGCGAGATTGGAGCTGGCACCAACGAGATCCGCCAGTTATTGATTGCCAGGGAGTTGCTGGGAATGAGAGGGCAGTAGCCGTGAAATCCGTACGTATCGCTGGTGGGCTGGGCTTTTATGGCGATTCCTGGCAGCCGATCAAGGCGAGTATCGAGCGTGGCAATGTGCGCTACGTTGCCTCCGATCATCTTGCTGAACTGACGCTGGCGATCCTGCAAAAGGATCGTCTGCGCGATCCCAATCTGGGCTATACCCGCGACCTCGTGCCGATGCTGGCAGATTTGCTGCCGCTGGCTCTTCCTCGCGGCGTCAAGTTTATCCTGAACGCGGGCGGCCTCAATCCAATGGCGGCACGAGAAACGCTGTTGGCGGCGCTCAAAAAGTTCGGCGTCAAACTCAAAGTTGGTGTGGTGCTGGGCGATTCGGTGCTGGAGCGGCTCGACGAACTGCAAGCGATGGGCGTCTCCTTAGCGCATATGGATACCGGAGAAGATATTGCGACTGTGCGAGAACGGCTCCTCTTTGCCAGCGCCTATCTTGGCGCTCGCCCGCTAGTGGAGGCCCTTGACGCAGGGGCGGATATTGTGCTGACGGGACGCGTTGCCGATGCCGCGCTCTTTCTGGCTCCCATGATGCACGAATTTCGTTGGCAGTGGGATGACTGGGATAAGCTGGCTCAGGGGATCGTCGTCGGGCACCTGATGGAATGTAGCGGTCAGGCTACCGGGGGCAATTTTGGTGGCGATTGGCGCTCAATCCCAGATCTGGCGCATATTGGCTATCCTATCGCCGAAGTCTATGAAAACGGCGATGCCATCATTAGCAAAGCTCCTGGCACAGGTGGGTGCGTCAACTTTGATACCTTGCGCGAGCAGCTATTCTACGAAGTACACGATCCAGCCCACTATCTCACTCCTGACGTGGATGTGGATATGACGACGTTGCACATGGAAGAGATCGGACCCGATCAGGTGCGTGTGAGCGGTGCGACTGGTCGGCCCGCACCCGCAACGCTCAAAATCGTGGCGGGCTACGAAGATGGCTATATGGGGCAGGCCATGCTGGGCTACGCCTGGCCCGATGCGCTGGCGAAGGCGCAACTGGCGGCGGAAATTGTGCAGCAGCAGATGAAGGAGCAGGGCTTGCGCACGGAAGAAACGCTGGTAGAGTTTATCGGCTATAATTCGATTCATGGTCCCCTGGCAGATCCTGCCTATGCTGAAAACCTCAACGAGGTCTACCTGCGCATCGCTGTGCGGTGTAAAGATAAGCGCGAAGCTGCACGACTTGGACGGCTGCTGACGCCGTTAGGACTGAGCGGTCCGCCCTTTATTGGTGGCGCGGGTGGCATCATGGAGCCGCGTGGGCTGCTTGGCATCTGGCCTACCCTGGCCCCTCGTGGCGTGATCGAAGAATATGTCAGGGTGAGCGTTGAGGAGGCTGGCGTATGAAGACACAGTTGGTACGTCTGGTTCATGCACGTTCCGGCGATAAGGGCGACAAGGCCAATATCGCCCTGCTCGCGCCCGATCAGGCAACGTACGATTTAATCAAACGGGAAGTCACCGCCGAACGCGTCAAGGCGCATTTCACGGGCATCGCCACCGGACAGGTGGAGCGTTTCGAGGCTCCGAATATGCTGGCCCTCAATTTTGTGCTGCACGGTGCGCTCAACGGCGGTGCCTCGCGTTCGCTGAGAAGCGATAGCCTGGGCAAATCTCTTTCTTCGGCCCTTCTGCGCATGGAGATCGAGGTAAAGTAGGGTCTATGGCTTTCCCTCGCCCAGGGCAACCGCAAGGGATTGCCCCTACAGATTTTTAGGAAGGGACGTACAACCTTATGAGCGATATAAACGAGCGATTGGCGGCGGAGATAGAGCGCATCAAGAAGGGTGGCCCAGAAAAATATCACCAGCGCAACCGCGAGCAGAAGCGCTTATTCGCACGCGACCGTCTGAAGCTGCTGCTCGACAATGGCAAAATCGAGTTTGAAGACCACATGTTTGCCGAATGCCAGAACCCCGAACTTCCCGCCGATGGCAGTGTTACCGGCATCGGGCGTATTCATGGGCGGCCCGTTGCCTTCAGCGCCTCCGACTCGACGGTAAAGGCAGGCTCAGCAGGCGAGAAGTCGGTGCAGAAGAGTTTGCGCATTCAGGAGATGGCGATGCGCCTGCGTATCCCCTTCGTCTATCTGATCGACTCCGCAGGGGCACGCATTACCGATCAGGTTCGCCTCTTTCCTGGGCGCAACCAGGGCGGACGCACCTTCTACAACCAGATCAAAATGTCAGGAGTGGTGCCACAGATCGCCATTATGTTTGGCCCTTCGCCTGCGGGTGCAGCCTATACGCCCGCCTTTTCCGATGCCGTCATCATGGTTGAAGGCAATGCCAGCGCCTATCTCGGCTCGCCTCGTATGGCGGAGATGGTCACGCGCGAGAAAGTGACGCTGGACGAGATGGGGGGTGCGCGGATGCATTGCACCGTCTCCGGCCTGGGCGATTTCCTGGCCGAGAACGAGGAGCACGCCATTCAGATCGCCCGCGACTACCTCCGCTATATGCCACAAAATTATCTTGGCAAGCCTGCCGATGCCGAGCCTGTCCCGCCTGCCAGCAATCGGCCTCTGCGCGAGATCGTGCCGGAGGTGCAGAGCAAGCCATTTAATATGTACGACTTCATCAACTCGCTGGTGGATGGCGGCAGTTTTTTCGAAATCAAAAAGCTCTTCGCCCCGGAGATTATTACCGGCTTTGCTCGTCTGCATGGGCGAGCCGTTGGCATCGTGGCCAATCAGCCTCGCGTCAAGGGTGGCGTGATCTTTGTGGACTCGTCGGACAAGGCGGCGCGTTTTATCAACACCTGCAACGCCTTTAACATTCCCCTGCTCTTTCTGGCTGATGTGTCTGGCTTTATGATTGGTTCGGCGGTCGAACGAGCCGGAATTATTCGGCATGGAGCCAAGTTTATCGCGGCTGTCTCGCAGGCTGTAGTGCCAAAGATCTCGGTGATCGTGCGCAAGTGTTACGGTGCGGGCCTCTATGCGATGTCGGGTCCAGCCTTTGGCACCGACTATGTGATTGCGCTGCCAACGGCCCAGATTGCCGTCATGGGGCCAGAGGCCGCAATCAACGCCGTTTTCGCCAACCAGATTGCCGCCCTGCCGGAGGAGCAGCGCGAGTCGTTCCGCAAGATGGCGGAGGCCAAATACGCCGAAGATATCGATATTTTCCATCTCGCCTCAGAAATGATTGTTGATACCATCACGCCCTTTGAAGCGTTGCGTGACGAGCTGATTGCGCGTTTTAGTGTGCTGGAGACAAAAGAAGAGCGCTTCTCCGAGTGTCGCAATCCCATTTACCCGGTATAATATTTTGTGCGTGGAGTTTTGCTGTTCAGATTATTTGTCTGATGAGGAGTTGTGCCATGAAACGTGTCGTATCCAATATGGCAGGTGTGGTGCTGGAATATCTGGTCCAGCCTGGGGATGCTATTGCGGTGGATCAGGATGTGGTGATGCTAGAATCAATGAAGATGCAGATCCCTATCCAGTCAACGGTCAATGGGACGGTCAAAGAACTCAAGGCCAACGAGGGCGATTTTGTCGATGATGGCGATGTGCTGATCGAGGTTGAGTAAAGATAGGTAGAGCAAGCGGACATCCCATCGCTTTCCCGGCGATGGGATGTCCGCTTGCTCTACTATGTGTTTTGTAAGTAAGGCTTATTCCTTAGTCATTCCTCCGCTCACCTCAGCTCTGACCATCTCCACAACTTCTGCCAATGGCACGATACGTCCGTTGGTTTCGCGGCGTAGCTTGACCTCAACGCCACCATTCTTGAGCGAGCGCTTACTGACTACGAGACGTAGAGGGAGGCCAAGCAGGTCAGCGTCATTAAATTTGACGCCAGCTGATTCGGCGCGATCATCGTAGAGCACCTCTATTCCCGCAACTGCCAACTTCTGGTAAAGTTGCTCGGCGGTCTGGCGATTCTCCTCCCGGTCGAGGTCAAGGCCAACAAGGTGAGCATGGTACGGTGCCACGCTAAACGGCCAGATCATGCCTTTCTCATCGTGACTTTGCTCTACTAAAGCGGCCATCGTGCGCCCAACCCCGATTCCGTAGCAGCCCATGAGCAGTCGATGGGCCATACCTTCCGCATCCAGAAAAGTAGCTTCGAACAGTTCCGAGTAAAGGCTGCCCAATTTGAAAATGTGCCCAATCTCGGTACCTCGGATGGCGTGCAGTGTGCCTCCACAGCGTACACATGTCGCGCCCTCGTAGGCCGAAGCAATATCCGACCACACGTTCACACGAAAATCACGCGGGTAGTTGACGTTCTTTAAATGGTAGTTGAGACGGTTAGCTCCTGCAACATAGTTATTGCCTGCCTGTAGCGAAAGGTCAGCAATGATTGTAATGTTCTGCTTTTGACCCAGTGGCGAGATATAGCCTGTGACAATGCCCGCCTTAGCCAGTTCCTCCGGCGTTGCTATATGCAAGTCCGCAGCGTTGAGGCCAGTTTTGTAGACAGCGTTGGTCAGCTTGACTTCATTGATCTCTAGATCGCCACGTACCAGGGCCATGATGATATGTCCGTCCGCTGTGTAGCATACCGTCTTGATAATCTGCTCCTTTGCAATCTGCAAGAAGGCTGCCAACTCGCTGATCTCGGTGCAATTGGGTGTGTAAACCTCCTCTCGTGCCTCCTCAGTCTCGTGCGCCCGTTCTGAGCGCCTGAACTCGGCTTTTTCGCGATTGGCTGCATAACCACAAGTATTACACACCATTGCATCGTCTTCACCTGCCTCGATAATAGCAATGAACTCTTGTGAAGCCTTGCCACCGATAGCACCGCTGTCAGCTTCGATAGCAATGTAGCGTATCCCTACGCGATCAAAGATGTTACGATACGCTTGAGCCATTTTGCGATAGCTGATCTCCATGCCGTCCTCACCAGTGTCGAAGCTATAGAGATCCATCATGAGAAATTCCCGCACACGGAGTAGTCCCCCCCTCGGTCGCGGCTCGTCGCGCATTTTAAGCTGAATCTGATAGATGAGCTGAGGAAGGTCGCGATAACTTTGCACGAATTCTTTGACCAATGTGGTGACTACTTCCTCGTGTGTTGGCCCTAGAATCATCTCGCGCCCCCGTCGATCACGCAGCTTGAAGAGGACATCACCGATAGCCTCGGCGCGGGTAGAGCCGTTGGGCAGGCGTCTGTCCCACAATTCCTTAGGCTGGACAATCGGCATACTGACCTCTTGCCCTCCTGCTGCATTCATTTCCTCTCGAATGATTTGTGTGATTTTGTGCATAGTACGCTGGCCCAACGGTAGCAAGCTATAGACACCGGAAGTCAACTGGCGTATAAAGCCACCTCGCACCAACAGCTCCTGGTTCCCTCCTTCAGAATCACGCGGGGCCTCGCGTAATGTTCTTGTCAATTGTTGTGAGATACGCATACATTTCTCCCTTCACAAAATTAGTATTAGAAAACCAATAAAAAAACCCGTCCAATCAAGGACGAGTCTCTAGCTCTTAACATACCTGAAGGAGAAAAAACTGTCAACTGTGTTGATGCTGTCATTCAGGATCTTTCAATTTTCTCCTTCAGCTACTGAAGCTAGAGTCACGTTCTGCAAGCCCACCGGAATGGACGTTCAATAAATTGGACGCGCTGAAGCGAGTCGGTACGAAAGGAATCTGTTCCCTATGCAGCTAGCCTGAGCGCAGCTAGCCACGGCAGTGGCGTTGACTTTCGGAAGAGCAAGACGGAGAAGCAGCGTTGGCGGGCAGAATGGCAAGATCGGACGCGCTGAAGCGAGTCGGTACGACAGCGCGTCACGAGGTGATTTTTCCGAATGGAGGCCTCTTCCTTGCTCAGACGAT
>DASTZT010000556.1:0-11026 GCA_035764225.1 Ktedonobacteraceae bacterium | reverse complement strand
CAAAGGGATCAGGCACAGCTCCTCCTTGTCCAGGGGTAGATTGACCGGGTGAGTTCATAAAGTACTTCCCTCTCTATCTCATCTATTACTATTGTCCCCATATTACCACTTTTTCGTCAGGTACGCTGCAAGCATAAATAGAACAAAAGTACTAATTATTCATAGAATATCGGCTCCATATGGCAAAGGTCTTGATTTTTACCTCTACATCGTGTAATGTATATAATATACACTGTTTTAACCAACAATACGTGCAGGTTTGTGATGGAGGGGGTGTATCTTTCAGTGTGTAGCTCGTTCGACATCCTAATTTTCACCTGATAGTCTTGTGGCTCCGCCCCCTTATATTATCTACTCAGGCGGAGCATCATTGTATATCCAAATAAAGGAAGATACAAGTAACGAGATGCAGCTAGTAGACATCCAAAATTTGGATGGACACACGAGAGGGGGTGAGCGCTGTCAGGAGTAATTTGCCAGGGATACCTTTTGTGGCTATCCCATAGCGAAACACTTCTTATCGCCTCAGGACATGTTGATCCTGGCGAGAATGTTTCCTTATCACCAACAACACAATCACAAGACAAGGAGCACCAGTATGCAAAAAGCCTCCCTGCGTAAAGTGAAACCACCTATCAGCTACATGCAGGAAAATAACGAAGAGGTCTTACACTTTTCTTTGCAGGGCTTGCTGCCATCAGGGTATACGTTGGCGCTAAATACCTCGCTTGGCACGCTCTCTCTCCTCGTCTGTAAGCAAGACAGACCCCATATGCTCATGGAGCAGCAATTCACCACCAGCGAAATCTGCGTGCTGATGCCGCTGCTGGAATCTTACCCCTATTACTGTCCCTATGAGGTGTTACTGGCAAGCTTTAATAGCGGCAGAGTCACCGAGACGACGATAGCACGTTGCAGAACACGTTTGCAAGAGGCGCAGGAAGCAGGGGTCTGGGATCAAGAAATGAGGCCAGTACGCAATGTGCTCTCACGCACCCGCTTGAAAACGCGAGCTTTTGGGATCGAAATCTCGTCTATTCTTGAAACTGGCTATATCCTGATGTATATGCAGGAGCACAAATAAATAGAGCTATTCGGCTACGTTAATGGCAGGCGCTGGTTGCTACACGAACGTAATCGATAGATCTTGATCGCGATCAGAAGGGGAAGACGATGCGGTAGCTCTTCCAGGTTAATTGTGCAGAGTTTCTGCAACCGATCCAGGCGCTGAAGCAGCGTGTTGCGGTGAATGTCCATATGGCTGGACGCCTTCGCGATATGGCCGCCACACTCAAGATACACCTCCAGCGTGTCTAACAGATTGGTTTTCTTACGTTGATCGTATTCAGCAATGGCATTAACCTGGTCTTGATAGTGATCGCTGAGCATATCCGCGTGCGCGAACCGGTAAATATAGCGGTAAGCCCCAAGAGCATTAAAATGGCGACAACCATTTTCCTGAAGTAGCAACTTGCCCAGCTCCAGGGCTTCATTCGCTTCGGCATAGCCGCGCTGATAGTCGTTGAGAGCATGGCAGGGGTTGCCGATGCCAGCATAGAGACGAATATGGCGCTCATGACATATGCGCTGAATGAGCTGATCTACCCAGGTGGTCAGTTGATCGATAGGGCAATCTTCGTTCTGGCTGAGCAGACAGACGAGCAGATTATCACGCTCGTCGATCAATGAGCCAGGGTACGTTTCTTGAATACATTGCTCAAGCTGCTGGATGGCACTTTCGTAGAGCATCAGACGGTCTTCTCTCGATGCTGCACTGTTCAGCGCGCGCGCTTGCTGTTGAGGGGCTGGCAGTTCTTCAGTATAAGATAGTTCTATCAGGGCAACAGTATGCGGCCTGGCAAGTTCAAAGCCGAGGAAACATGCTTGCCTGGATAAAACTTCTTCACTGCCTGTCTGGCCTGAAAGCAGATCGGAGACAAAGGCATTGACCAGTGTCTTATGTGCGAGCACGTCTTCATCAACATACTGACGATGTTTGATCGCCAGCGCCATCTGATTAGCAATGGTGCATAGCAAGAGCTGATCTTCGCTACCATACAGGCGACTTTTGCTGGAATAGCAATTCATCAGACCGATATATTCTGTACCGGCGATCAGTGGCACGGGAATCAGTGTCTTATACTGAACATTTTTTAGCGGGTTGAGCTGCTCTAATTCAGCGGAATGGAGCTGAGGCAATTGACCATGAAAGACAGCATGGTGCAAACATTCCCACCACTCTGGCTCCATACCAATAGGTCGTATCAGGATATTTTTATCGTGTAACGTAGGGGCGCTGGTGTATAATCTGAGATAATCCCTGGCCCGATCTTTCAGCAAGATCACACACAGATCTACATCCATCGCCAACGTTGTCAGCATAGCAACAGTGTGCAGCATTTCGTCGAGGGAATAGGGGCGGGTTAAGGCAGTCACGAGGTGACGCAACACTTCGCAAAGTTTTATTGTGGGAGAAGGTGTCACTAGAGCGTTGTCAGGAAGTGTACTTTGTCGCTCGCCTAATGCAAATGAGGCTTCCGAGCTACGCTGCTCTTGACAGATTTGATTGAGGGTGAAGACTTGAGTACTCATAAGCCTGCCAGTTGCTTCCTATCCACTCAGTACTTCGCTCCCGCGCTCCTGAAGCTCCGTAGGAACCCGATTGATCGCGTCCAGCAAGCGTTGGCCGACTGGATAACCAGACTGCGATAGCTGCGTTGGAGTGCGGAAGATATCAAGATGCGTTGTTACAACACAATACAAGTGCATCGACAAATGGAGGCAAATCCCTACATCAATATATCACATTTTATACTCTTTGTCCACCCCAAAGTATATAAACGCTTAATAACATGTCTTGCGAAATTGATACAGAAGACTCAGTATAAGATCACAAAAAGGTTATACCAGGGTTATCACAGTGCCAGTACAAGACTTTTTTTCTTTCGCGCAGGCGCTCGTGCGCTCATGGGACTTCCACCGCGACCAGCGTTACGCCTCCAACTGATCCCGTCCTCAAAAAAATCGACTTTTGCTCCTCCATCCTTTCCTCCCCTCTTACCAATCATGGGCGATCTCGAATCGCGAGCGGAAGTCTTGTAGGAGATAATGAGAAGCGGTTGAGCATATACTCCAAACAGGTGTAGGAGGCTGGAGGGATATCGCAGAGGAGTATCATTGTGAGCTATAAATCAGTAACGCGGCCATTTTTAGATAGCAGACAACAAGAAAAGCGTTCTCCCCTGGCATTATGGCGTCGTAGAGGAATCGCAGCTTTACGCATCCTGTTTGGTTGTATCTGGGCGTTCAATGCCTGGTTCGCCTGGCAGCTCTCTTCTGTCAGCACCTTCGCGGGCTGTCTCACCCACTCCACGAGCCATCAGGCCACTCTGATGGCAGGATGGACGCTGTTCTGTATGCGCGTCGTCAATCCTCAGCCACATTTTTTCGCCTATCTGATAGCGATGGGAGAAACCCTGATTGCTCTTTGTCTTATTTTTGGTGTCCTGAACAATCTAGCTTGTGGCACAGGCATGTTCCTCTCGCTGTTGCTCTGGTTTACGGCGGAAGGTCTTGGCAAGCCCTACGGCCTGGTTGGCACGGATGTCGGTATCATGATTGTCTCTGTCCTGCTCTTCATGGGTTTGCTGCTTGGTGGCGCGGGGCAGACTTTTGGAGCGGATCGCTACCTGGTCAGGAAACTGGGGCGCTGGAGTTTCCTGGCATCTGGTGGCGTCAAGCAACGACTGCGCGCCCGATATGCATTCGAGAGGAGCGTCTATGTTACAAAATGATGCAGTATATTATGCAGATTCTCAAGGGATAGCGCAATCCCCCTATGGAGATGGCAACGTCATGGTCAATTCAGCTGCGAGCGATAGATACAATAGACGCGGCAGAGGAAATGAACCTGGCTTGCCATCGTTCTTCCACGGCGAAGCATTGGCGCGCGATATCTGGTCAGAACGATATGGCCCCTGGATCATCCTGGGATTTACGGCTGCTTTTGCGCTCTTTTTAATTGGAATGGCGCTGGTGGGACAGACTCCGGGAAAAAGCTTTGTCTTAAAGAGCATCTCTGATGTGCTCCAGTTTGTGGGAGAAGGGATCGGTTTCATCTTTTGTATCCGTATTGCCATGCGACTGCGCAGGGTCTCCTCGCAATTACAGCGCCAGTTGGTACAAAAAGAGCTAGAGCGGCGTCCGCCCAGTGAGATTGCATCTGCGCGGGCGGAAGCTCAGATCGCCTTGCGTGCCTTCTTCGCCTGGATGTCACTGGCGATTGCCATCGCACTCTATGCCAGTGGACAGGCGGTATGGACCAGCTATGATATCCGCATGAATTCGGCTGACGTGCCATTTCCAGGGTTATACGATATTGGTTTTGTGGCCTCATACCCCTTCTTCCTCACAGGGACGTTGCTGTTAACCCGTCGCAATAAAGCAACCGTAGGACGAACGCGCCTGGTGCTGGACGCATTAGCGGTCATCGGAGCATCACTGGCCATCTCATGGTTCTTCCTGCTAGGTCCGTCGATTGCGGGACTGGCTCAAGCCCCCGGACCGGGTGCAGCGTTTCTCTCGATCTACTTCCCAACTGGTGATCTCTTCCTGGTAGCGGTAGGCGCGTTTCTGATGTTCAGCCCTCTTTCTAACCGCGCGCAACAATCGGTCTTCATCTATCTCTGTCTTGGCCTTTTCTTCCTGGCCATTACCGATAGCCTGCTTGGTTATTATTCGCTCTCGATGGCGTTCAATACAGGCACCCTTCAGGACGTGCTCTGGCCATTAAGCTTGATGCTGATCGGGTTGGCGGCGGTTGAATATCCGCGCAGTGTGGCCAATGAGCAGGAGCAGACAGCCAGGGTCAATAATGCGGCCTCCGTCGCTCCATTGCTTGCTCCTGGCCGACTTTCTCAGCTTACAACAACCGCGCAGACCATCTCTCCTTTCATCCTGGTACTGATGACCTGTGCATTGCTGCTGACCGTAGTCGCGCCTCGCGGCGGAGCAACGCTCCTCCAGGCCGATCTCGTGGCGCTGGCGCTGATTCTGATCGTGGTTGCTCGCCAGGCGTTGACGCTGCTTGAAAATAACCGCCTGACGATGCAAATGCGTGGCGAGCTGGTCATCTCACGCCGCGAACTGCAAGTGACGCGCCGCGAAGCCGACGAGGCTAGCCGCACGGCTCAAGAAAAGCGCATCCTGGAAGAAGGGGTCGCGGCCCTACGAGCCATCCATGCTCGCGTCGCACGCGGCGACTTCGCGGCTCGTGCGCCTACCATCCCCGGTCCCCTTCTGCCAATTGCTGTCAGCCTTAACCTGATGCTGGATCGCCTAAGTTCGCTCTCGCATCGCGGAGCCAAATACGACCAGATTTTGCAAGAATGCAAGCTATTACAGGACGCGGTGGAGCGGCTTGGACAGGGCTTGCCAGCCTTACCAGAGAATCAGACGTTATCCCAGAGCACCACTGAATTACGAACAGTTTTCTTCGGCCTGATCCATCTGCAACGCCTGCAAGAGAACCAATCGCGCCGCCTGACAGGCACATTAGAGTCAATGAATAGCCTGACCAGACGGTTACATGAGGCGTTGATTGAGATTCGGCGCTCTAGCCTTTTCAGTGATCAGGGGCAGGCAAGCTTCGAACGCATGATCCTTGAGCGCGTCATCCGCGAAGTAGAACTTCTGGAACAGCAGCAACACAACTTGCTGCACCAGACGCCCCACGCCAACGGACGAGTCGAAGCGGCGGCAACACCCGCTCCACATACGGACAAAGTTGGCCAACTGGTGCGACAAAAGACCCCAGAAAGCGTCGCGATCCAGCCAGAGCAGGAAAACTATTCATACTATCAATCAAACGGAGAATATAAATACCGCGTCTGGTAACGTTCTCCATCATGGAACCAACACCGTCGGGGCGAGGCTTGCTCTCGCCCTGCTAGCTCCGCTAGAGAAAGGTCTGAAGAGATGGGCAGCAACATCTATAAGACAAGAGAAGGGACAACATCATTTTGTCTTGGACAGCCTCCACACGCCGTCCAGGAGCAAGAGGTGATCTGTCGTATCTGCGGAGCACTGGTTGCTGGGGCCAATCTCGGCATTTACCAGGTTCAGCAATTGCTGGGCAAGGGCAGGAGTGGAGACGCTTATCTTGCGTCACATGTACGCTCCCGGCAACTTGCTGTGCTCAAACTCTTCCCTCCAGACCCGGCCTGCAAAAATCTGTGGGATGCTGTCCGTCACGAAGTACGCATCATCACCACATTACGCCACAGCTCGATTCTACCAGTCTTTAGCAGCTCGCTCTGGTATCCTGAGAATCGTTCAAATGGCTCCCGACCGCTCCCGGACTTGATGGCCATACCTGGTCGAGAGGAATATTTGCTCACACTCTCTCAATACGCTCCGGCGACGCTGACCGGGTTTGTTGTCCATTATGGGAGAAGTGACAATAGCAGAACGCCATACGAGCAAAGAGGCCAGCTTTTATCACGCGTGTTGCAGTTGTTTCAACAGGCAGGCTCAGCCTTAAGCACGGCTCATGCGCGTGGCATCGCGCATGGCTCGCTCGTGCCGGGAAATATGCTGCTGAACAATCAGGGGCAGCTCTGGATCGCCGATTTCGGGCTAGCCCGCCTGCATCCACCGCCGCAGCCTTATCTGGCACCGGAACATTACGGCATCGCCCAGAATAGTCTACGGACAGCCACTATGTCGGCCTATTGGGAAGCAGTTAATCCGGCAAGCGATCAATATGCGCTAGCGGTATTGTGCCAGCAGGTCATGTCGCGCTTACTCCAACCATCCGAGTACGGGTCTGTTTTACCAGTGCTACAACGCGCAACACATCAACACCCAACGCAACGCTTCGCCAATATTGATACCTTTATTCACGAACTGATAGCCCAGGCCACGCGGGGTCAGGGGCTGGTCACAACCGGACCGCTACGCACCAATGCCAGCGCCCCGGAGACTCCCACTCCGCATCTGTGGCAAAAGCCCACCGGCCCGCAATTCACGTCGGCGGCATATCCGCAATATGAGCGCGTGGCAACTTCCAATTTTGCCACGCCCGCTATTGCCGCCCCCGTAGACGACTGGGAGAAACGCGGAGATAAGCTTTTTACCATGCGCGAGTATGATGGTGCAGTCCAGGCATATCGTCAGGCTCTGGAGGCGGACGGAGGGAAAGCAACGCTCTGGCTTGCACTTGGCGATGCTTACTTCGCGCTGGAAAATCATGGAGAAGCCCTTAAAGCCTATGAGCAGGCAGCATATCTCAATCCCAATGATCCCTTGACCTGGTCTAATCGCGGCACCGTCCTTGACGCGCTTGGGAGGCATAAAGAGGCTATGGATTGTTATGATCGTGCGGACCAATTACACTAGCTCTGGGCGGAAACAAGCTCCGCCCCTACCAAAGAGGTTGTAATGCAAAAAGTAGATAGTGTACAGTACATAGATGATTATCGCCCGCTGTTACCTGGAGAGACAAAGCCTCACCTGCTGATCCAGGGATGTGCTTTGCTCGATCCACACGAACAAAGCGGCCTGCTCTTCGATCAGGATATTTTGATTGCGGGTGAGCAGATCCAGGCAGTCGGGCCAACTGGAACGTTACCATTTAATTCGTTACGCGTAGACAGGGTTATTCAAGGAAAGGGTCGGGTAGCTATTCCGGGGCTGATTAACGCTCATACGCATTCACTGGAAAACCTGCTTAAGGCGACCTCGCCTTCACTGCCGCTGGAACTATGGCTTGTCCCGTTGTTCAGCGATACCGTGGAGTGGTCGCCTCGTCTGGTCTACCTCAGCGCCCTGCTCGGTGCTATTGAAATGCTCAAAACTGGCACCACAGCCGTTCTGGACCACCTCTGGACGGTTGATGGAGTGGCACCAGCATACCTGAACGCGACCATGCAAGCATACAATGATGCTGGTATCCGCGCCGCCGTCGCGCCATCGATTGAAGATCAGGATCTGGTGTTGGAGGCTGGAACGAAACGCGGCCTGGTCTTTCCACACCACCCATTCATTGATCGCTTCACATCATGGCCCAGCATCGACGCCCAGATTGGTGCGCTGGAACAGTTTATGGCGCGCTGGCATAACGCCGCCAATGGACGCCTGCGCTGTTTTGTCGGACCAAGCGGCATTCACTGGTGTAGCCCACGCCTGATGCAGGCATGTCTTGAGCTGGCAGAGCAGTACGACACAGGCATCCATCTTCACGCTGTCGAAACCGAGTTGCAAGCCGCCGTGATCCGCGAAACGCTCGGCCAGGGAGGCATCGCATACCTGGATCAGCTTGGAGTGCTCAAAGCTGGCACCTCCCTGGCTCACGCCATCTGGCTGGAACCGGGCGATCTGGAAATGCTAGCCCATACCGGCACAACGGCGGTCCATAACCCGGTCAGCAACCTGCGTCTTGGTAGTGGACGTTTTCCTTTCGCAGAAGCGCGTAAACAGGGCGTGATGATTGCTCTAGGTAGCGATGGTTCAGCCAGTAACGATACGCAGAATATGTTCGGCGTCCTCAAACTCACCGGACTTATTCACAATCAACCCGATTTCGACTATAGGAAATGGCCGCGCCCAACCGAGATCCTGGATGCGGCCACGCGTGGAGGGGCATCGGCGCTGGGCATGGCTTCTGACCTGGGCGAGATCGCGCCCGGATATCTGGCTGATCTCGCGCTCTTAAATCTTGACAATGCCGCCTTTCTCCCCTTACGCGATCCGTACCTGCACCTCGTCTATTGCGAGAACGGTTATTCGGTTGATACAGTCATTGTGCATGGTAAGATCGTGGTTGAGCACGGATCTATTACCAGCGTGGATGAGATGGCGCTACGCCGCGAGATCCGAGAATACTGCAACCCGACAAAGTCAGGCTTCCCTCTGCCAGAGGATGCCACCAATACGCATGAAGTCCTCGCCACCATTGATACGCTACGCAAGCTGATTCTGAGTAAATAACATTTTTCACCAAAGAAAGGATTCATTCATGGCACAATCTGAAATCAGAGCAAATCATAACAGAGAGGACGCGCCTCCTGAGATCGCAGGCAGCACATCAACCCGGATCAACTATACGTTACGCTTCACGGGCGCGCCAAGCCTGCCGCAAATTGTGGCTGTGGCGGTCGCGGCGGCGGTGTACACGGTGCTTTCCTGGCTGGCTATTATCTCTCTGCCTTCCGGCTTTCCAGTAGTATCAGCGATCTTTATTGCCATTGGCTTCGGCATTCCATTCGCCATCTGGTTTGGCGGCTGGGGCTTCGTCATCGCCTACATCGGCAATTTCGTTGGTGCAGGACTGCTATCAACACCGCCGCTGCCCTTACCTATTGCGCTCGTTTTCGGCACGGTTGATCTCGTTCAGTTGGGGCTACCGATGCTACTCTATCGCCTCCTGGCCAGACGCTTCGGAGTCAGCCCGATTGGCAAAGATGTTTTTACCTTACGCGGCTTTATCTTTTTCGTGTTATGTGCCGTACTGCCCAATAACATCATTGGCGGCCTTTACGGTAACTTCATCCTAATGCAGAATGGCATTGTACCTCCCAACGCCTTCCTTAGCGCCTGGTTCGTCTGGTCGCTCTCCAACGTTGTCGTGACGCTGATTATCGGTTCCGTGCTGCTGGCAACGCTTGGACCTATTACCGAGCGATTCGGCCTGACGGTGCGTAACGCGCTCAGCTAGTGTGACTTATACCAAAGGGGCCTGACAATGGTTGCGATTGTCAGGCCCCTTTGTTTACTTGATTGTCTAAGGAGCTTATCGTTTCTCTTGAGAGAAGCGTGGCATTGCTATTACATCTCCCCATTCGTACAAGAGAGACTCGCGATACATTGCACGATCACGTTTCAATACGCGCGGTTGGACCAAACCATCCTGGCTAGAAATGGTCAACTCGACAAACCCTTTCCGAACACTAGGCTGATGAATGAGTCTCCCCCAGGCGGTGCGTTCAGGAGGAAAACGCCCCATTGCCACATAGGAAAATTTGCTTTCTTCCCACCCAGCAGATGCATTCTTGGCTTGACGTTGAAAACGTGGTCGCTTCAACCGTTGGGGAAAGTGGCACCAATCGTTGACCAATGGGCATTCGTTGTCATGAACACAGGGAGCCAAAGTAAAGGCGGCGAGACTGCGCAAATGCTCTCGCATAGTCTTCACAACGGGAAAAGTGGTCGATGTTCCAGGTTCAACGATCAAGAGAACACCAGAACAATGCTTCCACGCCATTTCTACTACCTCCTGACGCACAGTCTCAGGCAATTCATTCAACACATGACCAAATACCACAAGATCGTACATCGGGAAATGAGCAGGGAGGTGTTTTCCAATAATGACATGCTCCCAGCGTGTTGCACAGAGAGTTTGTTTTCCACTGGTTGTTGCGAAGCGACGACCTAAATGGATGAAAGCCGCTTCCCGTTCCCAGGCCGTGAGTGTTTGCAGTAAAGGCCATTGCTCAACTGCTGCCCACAGAGCCGTCCCAGGGCCGCTTCCGATATCAAGCATGGACCTCGGCTGCCATTGAGGTATTCGTGCATGTACAGCCATCATTGCCCCATACAGTTGGGCATAAGCGGCTGGAAGGATCAGCGCCGCATATCCTAATGCTTCGCTTGTCCCCTGGACTAAGGAGGACGCTGTCCCATTGCGCCTTACGCGATAGCGTCGGCTAATGCTGCGTGCTGCCTTCATCCATTGTGAAGGTGGGAGGTCTCGTAAGGCGGCTTCAATTGAGGATTCCAGTTGCTCAGGTAATGATACAAGCATCGTTTTTCCTTGTTAGAACTCCTGACATTGCCAGGAGCGTTTGAAACGAACAGAGAAGACGAAGACATGATGATCCTGTTGAGCTCATAGAGAATTGAAAAGCTGGTACCGCTTAACAGCGAAAGAAGAGAACTATCAGATATTTCATGCATGCTGTTCCCTTGCCGCTCCCTATTATCGATAGGCAAGAACACCTGTGGCTAAATATCCGCTGCTGGTCAACCA
>DASTZT010000555.1:0-4806 GCA_035764225.1 Ktedonobacteraceae bacterium | reverse complement strand
GGTGGGAAGCTCCCCCCTGCGTGCCCGGCCACGATTCAGAATGGCAGCACTGGCTCGCTGGTGATGTCATTGCAGAGTAAACTGGACTCGCTCTATTCCAATAAGGTCTTCCCCAACTCGCCGTTTAATTTCCATCCGCTGCTGGCAAAAGATGGGCAATTTGGCACGCTGACAGCCAATGCCGTCAAGGATTTCCAAAAGCAAAAGGGACTGGCTGTTGACGGCGTCGTTGGCCCAAATACCTGGCACGCTCTAGGCAACTGCTAAAGGCGCGAGTGCCTCTTATCCTCGGAACCTTTGTCTGATCTCGCGAGGAGTTCGCGCAACGCTGTCGCACAGAGGGCAGGAGGGTATTGTGAAACACATTTGTCGCAATACCCTCCTACTCAAGTGGGTAAGCTGAGTTCGCTTTCTTCTCATCAAGTAAAGGAATACATTTATGCTTCAAACACCATTACCCGCGGATACACCAAAAAAGATGCGCTGGTTTCTTCCTCTGCTGAGCGGGTTGCTCGTTATTGCCGTCTTAGTCGGGGCCCTATTGATCTCCTTCACTACCAGAGGAGGGGCGCATGCTGCGGCGGCCACGTTCACCAGGGCCCAGATTATCACTATCATTCATAACGCGTTTGGCACTGGTACCCTCGGCAATCAAGCCATCAGTGTAGCTACCTGCGAATCGAGCCTGAATCCGAATGCCTTCAATCCGGCTCCCCCCTTTGCAATGGGGCTTTTCCAGATAGCTAAGGGTACGTGGGCTGAGCCTGGTATTGGTAAAGGTAATCCCTTCAACCCCACCGATAATGCTCAAGCTGCACGGAGGCTATACAATCGTCAAGGTTGGGCACCCTGGGTATGTAAACCCTCTTCTTTATGTCCAGCCACGATTCAGAATGGCAGTACTGGCTCGCTGGTGGTCTCATTGCAGAGTGAATTAGACTCGCTCTATTCCAAGAAAGCCTTCCCCAACTCGCCCTTTAATTTCCATCCGCTGCTGGCAAAAGATGGGCAATTTGGCACGCTGACAGCCAATGCCGTCAAGGATTTCCAAAAGCAAAAGAGACTAGCAGTTGACGGCGTCGTTGGCCCGAATACCTGGCACGCTCTAGGGCGCTGTTAAGGGCGCATCTTATCCCCAATACCTTTGTCTTAGACCTTACTACCAGCGAATTATCATGGAATACATTTAAAAGGAGTTAAGTGTATGAACAGCAGAAAGGGATTTCACGTTCTCTTGAGAGGACTGCTCCCAGTTCTCGCGTTGACTATCGTAGCCGGTTTTACTGTTTTCTCGTACGCTACCCAGACTCACGCGGCCCCTCAACCTTCCTGGCCGCTGGTCGGTCCAGGCGATAGCGGCGAAGATGTCTTCTCAGTTCAATTGATGCTTCAGGCTCATGGGCACACGTTGTCCATTGATGGCAGCTTTGGCCCACAAACAGCATCGAGCGTCAAAGCTTTTCAATCCGCTCATCATCTGAGTGCGGATGGGGTAGTGGGACCACAGACCTGGCCGGTCCTGATCGTTACCACCAAACAGGGCAACACCGGCTCTGCGGTCAAAGCGGTGCAGCGCCAGCTCAACGCGCATGGAGCCTCCCTGAGTGTGGATGGGAGTTTCGGACCAGCCACTGCAGCAGCCGTCAAGCGCTACCAGAGCAGCCATAAGCTCACCGCGAATGGCACTGCCGATCTGCAAACCTGGGGTAGCCTGGTCGGCATGGCTAGTCCGCCGCCACCACCACCTCCTGGAAAGATCCTCTGGGGAGTGGACACAACGAGCTTTGTTACCTCGTCATTCCTCAACCAGGTAGGGAACAACTTCGGGACGCCCCAGTTTATTGGTCGCTATCTCGATGCAATATCCTTCTCTCCGATGACGGCCTCCGAAGCCTCATTCATCCATAGCAGAGGGATTCACATTCTGCCAATCCTCTCGGACTTCGGAGGGGACACTGGCTTCAACACGGGCGTCTCACGCGCAAATGATGCCATTGCGAAAGCCCATGCGCTGGGTATCCCCAAAAAGACCATCCTGATAGTAGATATCGAGGTTGGGCAAGCTGTGGATGCTGGCTATATTGAAGGTTGGAATAACACCATTGCCGCAGCGGGCTACACCGTTGGGTACTATGAGAATCCGTTACCCGGTAGCAGCGGATTTAATAGCGCGTTTTGCACAGCCGTGGGGAAGGACTCAGGGGTCGCCAAGGCAACTCTGTTTTCTACCGAGCCATCGCCCGGACGAACGCGTGAATCCAGCAAGCCCGCTTTCAGACCAGACGGATTGTTATGTAATGGTCAGGATCGCGGCGGTCATACGCTCATCTGGCAGTATGGTTTGCAAGGACACGGCGCGGTCAATATAGACACCGACGAGCTTCAGTCCTCGGTTCCACTCTGGTAACAACGTATCTATTAGTACATTGAGCCTCTTCCGGTTTGCTAGAGTCCTCAAAGCTGAGACATGCTCTAACAAATCGAGGGAGGCTCTACTGGCCTTCCTCTGATTCAATAGGTATTCTTGAATGCTGGGTACAAAAGGAATATGCCTATATTGTTCTCTACCACATCTTAACCAATTCACAACCGTTTCAACTGATTATCCCTTACTAAATTCTTTTATACTTATTTTAGGCGTATCATTGTTTATTATACGTTGTCAGAGGAAGGGTCATATTGGATGAATAACTATCAACCACAACCGCATTATTCTGCTCATTCATTGGTCGCTCTAATCAACTTCAATCAGCCTGTAGAGTAACTTCATGAAACTAAAACCACTACTTTCGAGCAGCAATATCTCAACCATTGGTACTATTCAATTGAATAGCTAAGATCAGCACAATTAGTATTGTAGTGTATAGTATTCCGCACGGAAATTTTGTTTACGGATAACGTTTACTTTACTGGAGTGACTCCCCGAAGGGGGAAATCGGCTCGAACAAGAACGTACCATGAAAGGGACATGCTACAAGCATGCAAAGTACAATACAGAAAAAGCGGCCCACTCGAAAACGGCAGTGGGGGGCGGAACGCCGTACACAGCCATTGCCAATGATGCATGAAAAACCGTCTACTTTGAAAATCGCCTATAGTCGTCTTGCAATCGTATTGACAATAGCTTTTTGGATCATGTATCTTATCTCGGCAATTGTTCGTCAATTCTTCGAAGGGCCAATGACGTTTTCATTTACCATGCAAGCCATTGGCTACCTGCTCATCGTAACGTTGCTGACATTCTCCGCGCTTATGTACCTGGTGGCACGTCAGGGGGCACTTCAGAGGTTTAGTAAGCACGTACGCGTACCACGAGCCGAGATCGATAGGCATTTCTCAGAGCAGCAACCCTCGATCACCGTGCTCGTGCCCTCATACAGCGAAGAGCCAGAAGTTGTCCGTAAGACCCTTATGTCGGCAGCACTGCAGGAATATCCTGGTATGCAAGTCGTGCTACTGATTGACGATAATCCTAATCCATCCAATCCAGCAGTTGCCGCCCGACTCAACGCTACTCGCGCGCTCGGCCACGATATTATGAGGCTTTTTGCTGAACCACATGCCCGCTTCAGTACCGCGCTCTACCAATTCGAACAACAGTACTCAGGCCATATGCTCGTTACGCAGGCGACGATTATCGAGCTTGCACGTCATTATGCATGGGCGGCAACGTGGCTCAATGCGCTCGCAGATAAGGAAGAGGTTGATGACCATGTAGATATATTCTTTGTCGAACAAGTGCTCAACGGCCTTGCCAATGAATTGCACCTCGTTGGCCACGCGCTGATGACTTCTTGCCAGGAAGGCGTCCAGCTCCCTATCGAACGCGTACGGCAACTACACCGTCGGCTGGCCTGGATTTTTGATGCCCAGGTCACTATTTTTGAACGCAAGAAGTACGCTTCACTCTCTCACGAAGCCAATAAAGCAATGAATCTAAATGCTTGCATTGGCCTGATGGGCGGTACGTATCTCCAGCGCGAAACCCCGGATGGGCTGATCCTGATTCCGGTTGCCCCAGGCCAAAAAGGCGATGTGACGTTCCCTGATAGCGAATTCCTCTTGACGCTTGATGCAGACTCCATCTTGCTCCGTGAGTATTGTCTGCGTCTTGTCTATTTCTTGCAGCAGCCAGATAATGCCAGGGTAGCAGTGACACAAACTCCATATTCGTCCTTCCGGGGAGCAGCGACACGCATTGAACGCCTGGCTGGCGCGACCACAGACATCCAACACATTCTCCACCAGGGAATGAGCCATTATGGTGCAACTTT
This sequence comes from Ktedonobacteraceae bacterium, assembly GCA_035764225.1. Classification (GTDB taxonomy): domain Bacteria; phylum Chloroflexota; class Ktedonobacteria; order Ktedonobacterales; family Ktedonobacteraceae; genus DASRHT01. The sequence goes on along the minus strand of DASTZT010000555.1, from coordinate 532 downwards.
CTGGGTTGGCGCTAATGCGGTCATTCGGAAGCGAGCGCTTGATGACATTGCTGAGACCGAATGGGTCGGAGGTTTCGAGGTGCGCCGTTTTATCCAGGACCGCACGGTGATTGAAGATACTGAGTCTAGTATTGATCTCACACTTCATGGCTGGTCGCTGGTGAACTATCCTGAACGGCTGAGTTATAGCGCCACACCCCCAGATTTCGGTTCCCTGATTGTGCAGCGCCGTCGGTGGGCAAATGGTGGTCTGCTGATCTTACCAAAATTATGGGCGCAAACGCGTGAGCGCAGACATCGCGGCGAACTTGTTTCTCGCACTGAGATTCTGCTCCGTCTTAATTATATGGCCTCAATCACATGGGCGAGCTTCAGCCTGATCTTCATGCTGGCCTATCCATTCGACGGTCGGTTGTTGAGTCCTTTCGTGGTGCTTGCGGCCCTACCATACTTCATCTCTATGGCAAATGATCTCAAATACTGCGGCTATAAGCGAACTGATATACTACGTATCTATGGATTTAACTTAATC
>DASTZT010000554.1:0-5440 GCA_035764225.1 Ktedonobacteraceae bacterium | reverse complement strand
TACAGGAAAAGGGGAGGTCGGAGGCGATTCGCCTCTTAACCTCCCATCAGACAGATTGCGATTATGTTAGAGAGACTCTTTGGCGACCAGTTCCGGCTCTGCATTATGATTGAGCGTTTCGGTCTCGGACGGCTCAGCAATGGCAGGGGCTGCGGGTAGCGTTTCTACGCTTTCCGTCACAACCTCAAGCGCAACAGGCTCTTCGCTCTCTGTTGGCTCAGCGTCCTTCTGATGGGCCTCCAGCTCACGGCGACCTTCTATCACCGCATCCGCAATTTTGGCGCAGAGCAAACGGACAGCCCGAATGGCGTCATCATTGGCAGGAATGGGATAATCCATCTCATCGGGGTCACAATTGGTGTCAGCCAGGGCGATAATAGGAATTTCCAGGCGGCGAGCCTCTAAAACTGCGGTGCGTTCTTTGCGGGTGTCGATAATGAAAACGGCATTGGGCAGACGGCGCATATCTTTGATGCCGCCCAGGATGCGCTCCAGACGAACCATATCGTCCTGCAAATGCTGCACTTCCTTTTTGGGCAGTCGCTCAAAGTCACCGCGATCCCGGCGTGCTTCCAGATCGCGCAGATAGCGGATACGCGACTGAATGGTCTGGAAGTTGGTCAGCATTCCACCGAGCCAGCGATGGTTGACATAATACATGCCACAGCGTTTCGCTTCTTCCGCAACGGCCTCCTGAGCCTGCTTCTTCGTGCCGACAAAGAGAATAGTCCCACCGCCCGCTACGAGCTGCTCAACAAATTTGTAAGCCTCGTTGAGGCGCGTTACTGTCTGCTGGAGATCAATAATATGGATGCCATTGCGGTCCATAAAGATGAACTGCTGCATCTTGGGGTTCCAGCGACGGGTCTGATGCCCGAAGTGTACGCCAGCCTCTAAAAGTTGCTTCATTGAGATAATGTTTGCCAAAAAATGAATCCTCCCTTTGATCCTCCGCTCTCCTTGCTTCCGGCGTCAGGGTCCCCCAGGTAATGCATCTCGGACCCCAGGGTCGTCGCCTCTCTGGAAAGCGTGTGTACTTAAAAGAATTTTTACCACTCAACATGGCGGGAAGAACGATCCCCCGCTGCCACGCAAGTATAGCACAGAGCCGTCCAGGACGCAAGAAAAATGCTCACTGGTTATCCTCGCGGTGGCACTATTGAGAGGAACTTTCACGCGTCAGTTTCGCCTGTTAAACCTTTGCAATCGCACACTATCTGCTAGTATAATTTTTACAGTCAGATTTCGCCTGAATAAGGGTGTAGGCAGCAACGTTGGAGGGAGGTGGAAACATCGATGAGGGGAAGAATATATTATTACCGCGTACGCTTAGTAGCGTACGACGCGCTAAAAATGCCTTTCTGGCCCTTAGCAGCACGCATTCCCTGCTCTGTCACGCCGCTCATTTGTCTTTCGCATATCCGTAGGCGTATTCCACACAAGATTCACCTTCTTCACATCTGGCCGTAAAAATATATCACCGCTTGCTTCTTGAACGCTGACGTATAGTATAAAGTGTACATATTTATGGCTAATCGGTCATAGTATTTTTATGACTCATCAGCCATAACATTTTCAGGGGTAGCAGAAGTAGAAAGGGTTTAACCACAATGGTAAACATTTTAATTGTTGATGATCATTCTCTGATGCGCCGTGCCGTGCGAGAGGTGATTGAAAAAGAAAGCGATCTGTCAGTAATCGCAGAAGCTGCTAACGGTATGGAGGCAGAGACCCAGGCCGAGCGCACCCAGCCAGACGTGATCCTGATGGATCTGGATATGCCCGATTGCAGCGGCTTTGAAGCGACCGAACGCGTTCTGGCCTGTTCTCCCAATTCCCGTGTTGTCATTTTCTCGGCTTCTCACCAGGAGCAATACGTCTTCCAGGCGATTCAGCGCGGAGCAATGGGCTATATCACCAAAGATATCGAGCCTGATGCCCTGGTACACGCCATTCGCTGCGCGGCTCGCAATGACCTGTGCATCTCAGGCACACTCGCCGCGCAGGTTCTGGCACACCTGCGTACCCTCTGGCAAAATCAAGGGCTGCATGCCACCAAAACGTCATCGGCAGCCATTGCTTATCGGACCCCTCGCCGTTCGGCCTCGCCACTTGGGTCGGTCATGTCATCTTTGGAAGGGCAACCCACTCCCCCCACCACGCCACGTCCTCTGACCGGTCGGGAGCGAGAAATTCTTGATCTGATGCGCAAGGGGCGTAAAAATCGCGAGATTGCCGGGGAACTTTGCATCGCAGAGTCAACGGTACATAAACATGTCCAGAATATTTTCGAGAAACTGCACGCTCGCAATCGCACCGAGGCGATTTATCTTACCAGCGCGGAAGGATAGGCAACCGATTCTTTATGGTACAATAAGCTATGTTAACGATTAAACTCAGCCGCGTAGGAATACGAACGTGCGAGAAAAACGAGCACGGAGCCAGCCAACGAGTGTCTCACCGAACCAGGCAGAGAGTAAAGCAGCGTTCCTGGCCCAAAGTGACATCTTCCGATATCTTAATCCAGACGAGATCAATGAACTTGATCGCATCACCACAATGATTACCTGTTCGCCTGGGCGAGTATTGTATCGTCCAGGCGAAACAGGCACAACCGTTTTCTTACTGAGATCTGGACGCGTGCAGTTATATCACCTCTCCACCGATGGACGAAAGCTGATTACCGCCACATTAGAGGCAGGCACGTATTTTGGCGCAATGCCATTGACCGGTCTGCAAACCCATCATAGCTTCGCAGAAGCGGTAGCAGCGTCTCGCATCTATCTGATCAACAGGCACGATATGGAACTATTGCTACGCCGCAACGCTGAGAGCATGATTGCGCTCCTCCATCTGATCGGGCAGCGATTCGTGCAAATCGAGGCGCAATTGACAGATACCGCCTTCAAAAGCACCCCGATACGCCTGGCAGCCCTGCTGTTACAACTGGCGCACCCTCATACACAAAAAGAGGGGGAAAAGGCGCTGGTGGTTGAGGGGCTGAGCCATGAAGAGTTGGCAGACCGCCTGGGACTCTATCGCGAGACTGTGAGCACGGCGCTGCGAGAGCTGAAAGATGCTGGAGCTATTGAACTGGGGCGGAAGTATATTACTATCAGCAAGCCATCGCTCCTCGAAGAAATAGCCTCGTCGGGAGGAAAGGGGGGCGCGTCTAGAAATGCATAAAAGGGATTTCTATGATTATTCAGGCACAAAACGTTACAAAAATCTATCGTACCGGACTATTTCATGTGGAGGCCCTCAGTAGCATTAACCTGGAGGTCTCCGCGGGAGAGATGGTCGCGATCATGGGCCAGAGCGGCTGCGGCAAAACCACGTTGCTGAACTGCCTTTCCGGCTTAGATACGATTGATGAAGGGGACATCTTCATTCGGGGCGAAAATTTACGCGACCTGAGCGATAATGAGCGCACAACCTACCGGGCTAAGCACATGGGCTTTATTTTCCAGGATTTTAACCTGCTTCCAGTGCTGACAGCCGTGGAAAATGTCGAGTTGCCGATGCTTGTCTCGAAGGTGCCGACACGCAAGGCTCGCGAACGCGCCTTAGCGATGCTCGAACTGGTGGGGCTAGCAGACAGGGCCCACCACCGCCCGGCAGAACTTTCTGGCGGTCAACGCCAGCGCGTCACCATCGCCCGCGCCTTAACGAACGATCCCGCTATTGTCTGGGCCGACGAGCCTACCGGCAATCTTGATAGCGAGACCGCTCTAGAGATTGTAGAGCTGCTCTGCCGTCTCAATCAGGAAAATGGGCAAACATTTGTGCTTGTCACCCACGCTATGGAAGTAGGAAAAAGGGCCAACCGGGTGATTACGATGCGAGATGGGCGCATTATAGAAAGCTCCGCATCCGCAGGCTAAATGCAACCCACCCGCCTTGTCGTACCGACTTGCGCTCAAGCGGACGCGCTAGAAGCAGGTCGGTACGATACTCTAAAGCGTTCTTTGTTAGAGGGAGCTCACGCCAGCGTATGGGAACCTAGCAGGTCATGCACCACCTCTTTAACATGAGCAGACGACAAACCATGCAGCTCTTTTAAGATAGCAGGCGCGCCATGTTCAACCAGCTTATCGGGCAATCCAATCACGCGCACATCCACCTTTTTGATGGCGTGACGTTCAAACAGCTCCAGAACGGCACTACCAAAGCCGCCCGCAACCATGTGATCCTCGATGGTTATGACGCGGCCTGTTCCCTTTGCCAACCGCAGAATCATCTCTTCGTCCAGCGGCTTGGCCCAGCGCGCATTGACAACGGCCACATGGATACCCTCGCCCGCGAGTTCTTGCGCGGCAGTTTCAGCCTGAGCCACCGTTGAGCCATAGGCAAGAATGGCACAATCCAGCCGCTCGGCTTCTTCTAGCGTGGTCGGACTGAGCAGTTCCGCCTTGCCAACCTCCAGTTTATGCAGCTCGCTCGTCAGAGGTACGCCCAGGCCCTTCCCACGCGGGTAACGCAAACCGACCGGGCCATCCATATAAATGGCCGTATAGAGCATATGCCGCAACTCTTCCTCATCTTTAGGAGCCATCAGTTTCATATGTGGAATAGGGCGCATAAAGGCAATATCAAAGACGCCATGCTGGGTAGGACCATCCTCCCCCACAATGCCCGCGCGATCCATCGCAAAGACCACATGCAGATCCTGCACACAGATATCATGAATGACCTGATCGAAGGCGCGTTGCATAAACGTCGAATAGATGGCAACAACCGGACGCAATCCGCCGACGGCTAGCCCTCCCGCGAAGGTGACGGCATGCTGCTCCGCAATGCCAACATCAAAGTAGCGTTCAGGGAAACGCTGATGCATTTTTTTCAGGCCTGTCCCCTCAGCCATCGCCGCCGTAATGCCAACAACCGTCGGATCTTTCTCGGCAATCTCAACTAGCGTATTGGCAAACACTTCCGTATAGGTCGGTGGATCGCCGGGATTCTTTTTAATCGTTCCCGTCTGGTAGTCAAATGCTCCAGGCCCATGCCACTTGGTCGCATCGTCTTCGGCTATATCCCAACCCTTGCCCTTCTTCGTCACCATCTGCACGATCACCGGACCCTCGATCCGCTTCACATTCTCGAAAACGTCCAGCATCAGTGGGATATCATGTCCATCAAACGGTCCAAAGAATTTCAGGCCCAGTTCCTCAAAGATCGCGCCACTTTTGCTATGCATCACAAACTGTTTGAAGCTGGTCTCGACGCGTCCAGCCGCTTCACGCGCCTTGTCGCCTACAACCGGGAGCTTCTCGATTGAGCCTTTTGCCATCTCGCGCAGGCGTCGGTAGCTGGGGGTTGTCTGCATGCGGCGCACCTGGCCGAGATAGTGATGGATCGCCCCAACATTATCGGAAATTGATTTCTCATTATCATTCAACACAATAATCAGATTTTTCTTTAAACTGCCTGCATTATTAAT
>DASTZT010000553.1:0-17913 GCA_035764225.1 Ktedonobacteraceae bacterium | reverse complement strand
GCAGCAAATACAGCAGGAACATGGCAAGGACGCGGTCGCCATCTATAGCGGCTCCTCTATGACCAATGAGAAATGCTATGCGATGGGCAAATTTGCTCGCGTCGCTCTGGGCACGCGCAATATCGATTATAATGGACGCCTGTGCATGTCTTCCTCCGCCGGAGCGTACGCCAAAGCATTTGGCATCGACCGCGCCCCACTCCCCATGACTGATATTCCGCTCACCGATTGCATGATGGTGGTTGGCGTCAATATCGCCGAGTGCTTCCCGATTATGATGCAGTGGGTCTGGCGTGCCCGTGATAAAGGGGCCAGCTTGATCGTGGTTGATCCACGCGAAACGCCCATTGCCCGCACCGCCGATCTCTGGCTCCCCACGCGCCCCGGCACCGATGTAGCCCTGCTCAATGCGATCCTGCGTCAGCTTATCGTTGACGGCATGATTGACGAGGATTACCTGCGCACCCGCACCAATGATTGGGAGCAGGTACGCGCCGAGGTCGAACCATTTACCCCAGAGTATGCGCAAAACATCTGCGGCGTTCCCGCCGAACGTATCCTGACCGCCGCCCGCCTCTATGGCACGGCCAACCGCTCGCTGATTATGCATGGCAAAGGGATCGAGCACAGCAGTCACGGCGTCGATACCTGCTTAGCCTGCATCAACCTTGCCCTTGCTCGCGGACAGGTGGGCAAACCAGGTAGCGGCACAATGATGATTACGGGACAGGGCAACGGTCAGGGCGGGCGCGAGGTCGGACAGAAAGCCAATCAGCTTCCCGGCTATCGTCATATCGACGTGCCAGCAGATCGCCAATATATTGCCGATGTCTGGGGCATCCCTGTCGATGAGCTACCCTGGGAGGGTGCAGCCGCAACAGAGATGGTACATTTAATGGCCGACGGTGAGATTAAAAGTTGCCTCATCGCCTGCTCTAACCTGATGGTATCGCTGCCTGATAATCACGTCGTCCAGCGTGCCCTCGCCAACCTTGACCCGCTGATTGTGATTGACTTCTTTATGTCGGAAACCGCCGAACTTGCCGATGTGGTCCTTCCTGGTACCGTCTGGTGCGAGGACGAAGGCACAACAACCAATCTAGAGGGGCGCGTTATCAAGATCAATCGGGCGACTGACCCACCGGGAGAGGCACGCAGCGACTGGCAGATCCTCTGCGAACTTGCCGACAGGCTTGGCAAAAGTCAATTTTTCCCCTATCAATCACCGCACGATATCTGGGAGGAGCTACGCATTGCCTCAAAAGGCGGTGCCGCTGATTACTACGGCATTAGCTGGGAACGGATCGACGAAGAAGATGGCGTCTTCTGGCCCTGCCCTTCCCCGGACCACCCCGGCACGCCGCGCCTGTTCACGGAACGTTTTGCCTTCCCCGACGGCAAGGCGAAGATGTTCCCTGTACCTTACCGTCCCCCGGCAGAGGAACCCGGCCCGGCATATCCCTTCCGCCTGACCACAGGCCGCATTGTCTACCAATATCTGAGTGGCAACCAGACGCGCAGATTGGGTTTCCTCAACTCGCAGGCTCCCGAACCCTGGGTTGAGATCCATCCTCAAGCGGCGCAACGCCTGGGCATCCACGATCAAGAAATTGTGCGTCTGCGCACTCCACGAAGTTCGATGGAAATTAAAGCTCTGGTTGTACCCACGATCAGACCCGACACCCTCTTTGTGCCCTACCACTACGGCCATGAGCACGCGGTCAATCAGCTCACCAATCCGGCAGTTGACCAGGTAGTGAAGATTCCAGAATATAAGGTTTGCGCCGCCACGATTGAAAAACTGGATCAGCCAGAAGCGCCAACTCCCGACGGCTATACCGTTAACTTTACGCCCGAAGATACGCCGAAGATGTTCCCCTACACGGTCGGAGAGACAAAGGGGCAAACGGAACGCAAAGCCAAAGCATACTAAACCTGACATTACCTTGAGGCATTACGCCCTTTAATAGAGAGGAGAAAAAGTCTTGGCGGTCAAAACGATGTTTGTTGACCCATCCCGTTGCATCGGCTGCCGGGCATGCGAAGCCGCCTGTCGCGAATGCGACTCGCACAAAGGCGAGAGCATGATAATGGTCGATTTTATAGATCGCAGCAAAAGCGTTGCCACCCAGCCAACCATCTGCATGCATTGTGAAGATCCTCTAGCCCCCTGTGCCCAGGTCTGTCCAGTGATGGCGATTCTGGTCACACCTGATGGCGTTGTGCAGATGGCTGACCCATCGCGCTGCATCGGCTGCCGCAACTGCGTCTATGCCTGCCCCTTCGGCGTACCCAAATTTGATATTAAAGCCCGCTTGATGAAAAAATGCAATCTGTGCTATGATCGCACCAGCCAGGATCTCAAGCCGTGGTGCGCCCAAACTTGCCCGACTCAGGCGCTGTGGTATGGCGACTATGAAGAGTTTATGAATCAGCGCGAGGGCCACCCGGTTAATTTGACGGCTTTTGGGCAACAATCCGTGCGCACAAAAATCTACTGGGTTTTGCCACAGCAGACGCAACAGTTGGACGTAACAGCCTTGCTAGAGGAGGCGCGTGCAGAGATAGGCGCAACCGAACAGCAGGAGGCATGGGTGCTATGACGATAAGAGATAGAATGTTGCAGGCCAGCGCCGAACGAGCGCAAAGGCGCAAAGGCATCGCCCGTTGGCAGGCCGAGTTTCCCTACCACTGGAACGCGGACGATTTTGTGTCGCGCCGCGAGCTGCTACGTCTGGCGGTGGCGGCATCGGGCGCGCTCTTCGCGGCGACGGCTTCAATCGTTGGGCTGGGCTATCTGAGGCCAACCGCTACTGTATCCAGGCAGGCTATTATCCCTGCGAATGCGCTCTCGCCTGGCGGTGTCCACTACTTCCAGTATCCCACCGCCCAGGATCAGGCCATCTTGCTTCATCTGTCAGATGGGCGCTTCGCCGCCTATAGCGGGCGATGCACGCACCTTTCATGCGCCGTCTATTACGATCAGGGGCGCGATAAGCTGCTCTGCCCATGTCACGAAGGAGTTTTCGATCCGCTTACAGGCGAGCCGGTGGCCGGTCCTCCTCAACGTGCATTACCGAAGATCACGATCCAGCAGGATGGCAGCATGCTCTATGCTGTGGAGGAGACGCCATGATGAATGATCGCTCCCCACGCCATAATGGATTGTTGCACGAGACAATAGAGCGTGCCGAACGTACGCCGCCGCCCGGTCAGATCGCGATTGTGCTGACCGCTCTGGCAATTGGCCTGATCCTGATGGGTATCCAGCTCTGGCTCTTGACGGTGGCGCTTGATCTTTACCTATCAGGGCACATTGGCGATACATGGCTGCTCGCACTTATCTCAGGGCTGGTCTTTCTTGGCGGCCTGCTGATGCTCCGCCTTGAAAGACGCCGTTCCCCTCGTCGCTACCCCGATCAGGAGCGATGAAACGCGTAACATAGCATAAACGTGTTGCCTCTGATCCTTTGCTCCCGTGAGGGCAAAAGTCAGCATATGCCATTTTTGTATCAAGTGAGCTGTGATTGAACGAGCTTTATAGAGCAAACAAAGGAGGTACGATATGCTGTGGTATTGTCGCTTCAAATGGCACCCGCACACTACCCGCGAGCAGGTGGCCCGCCGCATTGTTCAGATGCACGACTCAGGTGCCAACCACCCAGAACGCATTAAGGGATGGTACAACCTGGCCGGTGGCGGCGCGGGCTTCTTACTTGTTGAAACCACTAATCCGCAGGATCTGACAGCTTTTCTCCAACCCTATATGGATCTGATGGATTTCGATGTCCACGCCATTTACGCCCTCGACTACGCCAAACAGGTCGAAGAGCTGCGTAAGGCCATTCCAGCTGGCGTCAGGTAAGGAAACGCCAATATAAAACTGGATCGCAGACATCGAGTTTATTCGTTGCCAAAAGTGCAGCCTATCGATAGGCTGCACTTTTATTTTGTCCGCTTTTTTTAACTCAAAACCAGCAGCATTGTATAGAAATTGATTATAGTTTATACTAGCTATAACAATTATCTTTATGCACAAACTCTATTTTTTCAATCACTTGCAGAAAACGATGTGAGGTAGGTATGCGTCGAAAATATGCCTTTATCATAGTCATCATTGTTTCATTGCTATTCTTAGGCCTGAGTTCATTTTTCATTGGAAAAACGGCACTATCGGCCACTGGCTATGCCGCAACCACCGCTTTGACGGCCATAGCAACCCCTACACTCATTCCTCGTGCAACGCCAACCTCCTCGGTTACGGGAAATCCAACGAGTATCTTTGATCCCGCCATTATCGGTTTATTGGGGGTTGTGTTAGGAAGCATCATAACGGGCATGATTGGCTTCTTTATTGCCTACTACCAGGCAAAGCGCCAGCATGAACAGCAAAGAGAACAGCAGAAAGAGCAGGAAGAGGAAAATGAGAAATTACGTAACGATATTGCGAATATGGTTAGGGAATATCAGCAGAGGCAAATGGATTGGGAGAAAGAGAGGCGATTACTCCGGGCGGTGGGAGAAAACAGAACTGATACAACGACATTAGAACAACTTCGCAAGGACGCATTTAGCCAGGAGGACATCCACGAACGGGCTAAGCTATATCGTCAGGGAATCCAACACGATCCACGCCTCTCTCAACTGCAAATCCTGGGCATGCCTCGACCGCTGCATATCATGCATTTTCATGTGCCCATGCGCTTAGACCAGAGGATTGATAAGCTTGACGATTCTCTCCTTGAACCTATTCGTGATCCACATATATTGATTCGTAGAGAAATAACATTCCTTGAGCGACATGCCAGAACCGCGATTACTCCCGCTGAAGCAGTTCGTCGTCATAAACGCTGTGTTCTGGTTGGAGACCCAGGAGCTGGTAAAACTACATTACTCAAGTACTTAGCACTAAAGTCCGCTCTTGGAGAACTTGATGAATTACCAGATCTGCCTATTTTCATTGAACTCAACGTCTTTGCCATTTCCAGGTACCAGGATTTACTCGATTTTGCGGCGAATCAATGGGATCGCTATTACGGTTTTAAGAAAAATGATGCACGGGGTTATATGGAAGATATGTTGCAGCAAGGGAAGGCTTTTCTGCTACTGGATGCCCTTGATGAAGCCGTGATTGGCAGCAATGATGAAGAGGCGGAAACTTCCTATCATCGCGTTGCTGAGACTATCCGTCAGGCAGCAACGCGCTACCATCAATCACCGATTGTTGTGACAGCTCGTAAACTTGGCTATCGCCAGCGAGGATCGCTGGAAGGCTTCGCAGAATTTGAACTACAGGCATTTCGTCGCGAAGATATCAAACAATTTATTGAAAAATGGTTCGACTCCTCTCCTGATACAGAAACACAGGTCAGTGCCTCAGACTTATCTAGAAAATTAGAGAACACGCCTCACCTGCAAACATTGGCCACTAACCCTTTACTGCTCTCATTAATTGTTCGCCTCTACGAAAGACAAATCGAACTGCCAGAGCGTCGGGCGCGACTCTATAAAGAATGCGTCGATCTTCTCCTGCGTGACTGGGATGCGCAACGCCACCGCCGCCGTTATCACGACCTCGAACAAAGACATACAGAACAACTCCTTGAGCAGATAGCCTGGCATTTTCATGACAAGGGGTTACGCTACTTCAAAGAAGAAGAACTTTTGCAGAAAATCGCAGACTTTTTGCCGACAGTACAATTGCCAGCAGAGCGCAATGGCCGCGTACTGGATGCGATTATCAGCGAGAATGGCCTCCTCAAAGAGCAGGCTCTGAGGATATATAGCTTCTTCCATTTGACCTTTCAGGAGTATTTTGTCGCCCAACATATCTCCAAAAATCAAGACCTCAGCCAGCTCCTCCGGCATCGAGGAGATTCCTGGTGGGAAGAGATTTGTTTCCTGTATGCCGGACATATACCTGATGCCAGTACGCTCTTACAAATCCTGATGGGACAGGATGAGACTATTCGTCTTCGGGAGGATATATTCCATACCAATCTCATCCTGGCAGGTGGATGCTTAGTGGCCCACCCCACAACTAAGGAAATTTCTTTATGGGAGCAAATCATCTCTCAACTGGAACAGATTTTATTGCAGACCCCCTATGCGCTCACAAGAGATAGGATTGTTCAGACATTAGTAGCCATTGGCACAGATAAAGTACTTGAGCGATTACTTGACACACTCGCCAATGAGCAACTCAGTAGAGAGCTTCGGATTAATATAGCTCAAGCTTTAGGTACGCAGAGAAAACCTGCCGTTATTGATCGACTCAAGCGGCTTTTCAACGATCCACAAATCGATTCCCATGTCCGGGGCAGCATTATTCAAGCCTTAGGCATGCTGGGAGAGCATTCAATGATGCCCCGCTTGCTGGCAATGCTTCAGGATTCAAGCCCGGCACTGGACTGGCATGTACGTGAAGGGATTGTGCAAAGCCTGGGGATACTCGGTGGCGCTTCAACTTCCTATGATCTGCTCCACCTCCTACAAGATAGGCAGCTCGCATCCTACATACGAAGCCGCATCGCTCAGGTGCTGGGTATTCTGGGAGATCGTTCCGTCAGCCGCATTCTGTTACGGTTCCTCTCTGAACAACAGGTCAACCCTAGTTTTTCGAGCGACGAGAATAGCGTTCTGATTAATATCGTCCAGGCGTTGGGAGATATTGGTGATCCCTCCGTAATTCCTGAGTTGCTAGAGCTGCTGCAAAACCGACACATTGATCTAACGATACGTAAGCATATCGCTCGCGTTTTGGGAATCCTGGGGATGCATGACCGCTCCATTGTGCTTAAGCTACAAACGCTGCTCAACAACACAGAGTTCGATATCCTCACCCGTTGCAGTATTGTTTACGCCCTGGCGCTCCTGGGGACACGTTCAGCAGCGGTGCCGGAGCTGCTCAGTCTTCTTAAGAAACACATCTTTGACCAGGACGTGGCCAGCACGATCATTCAAACGCTGGAACAATTTCGCGACCTGGCAGCGATTCCTGATTTGCTGACGTTGTTGCAAACAGAACGTTTGGACCCATACGTACAAAGCTGTATCGTGCAAACGCTGGGTATACTTGGGGACAGTCAAGTGCTTCCTAATTTTTTATGTTTGCTCTCGAAGCAACAAACCAATAAGCTCGTACGCATCAAAGTCGCCCAATCGTTGCAACATTTCGCTCCCATTATCACGCTAGATGCAATAAAAGACCTTGTCGGGCAATTAGATACATCAGATGTCGCCAGCGATATCCACCACTCGCTCTGGATTATAAGCCGCCAACGCAGCATAAGAATATTTGTCATGGATGAACAAGGAGAAAGGCAAGTAAGAATTATCAAATTGCCAAAAGACAAGTAAGAATTATCGAGGAGGCAGCATAAAGTTTGCTGTTCCATTCTCTTGCCTCTCACATTCCGTCTATGCTATGATACCACTATATTGAATAACACGATGTCTTCGGGGCAAGGTGAGGAAAGGCGAGCCGCGCCAAAGGCCGCATTTCCAATTCCTGATCGGCGGTATAGCCCGCGAGCCATGCTCTTATCAAGAGCAGGCAGGATCTGGAGCAGTTCCAGAGCCGACGGTATAGTCCGGATGGGAGAAGACAAGAACATAGGATAGCTGCGAGCAGTACTCTGCGCGTATATGGTGTATTACAGTACATCTTATTCATGCTATACCTCCAATGAAGCAGCAGTGCCAGATTGTTGCATGGCCTCCCTGCCTTCATGTCACTTCTTGTACTCCCTCAACCCGCCTCGAACACATGCCACTGACCACCCAGTTATTTGATGGAGCAACTATGCATGTAGACGAAGAGGCAATCCGCTTAGCCATTGCTTGTGCCCGTAGCGTTGAAGGACGCACCAGCCCACGCCCTCCCGTCGGCGCAGTGGTTGTACGCGACGGCGCAATGATCGCGCAAGGGGCGACGGCACCACCCTACGGACCACACGCCGAAGTCGTGGCGCTCAACGAGGCGGGAGCGGCTGCGCACGGAGCCGATCTGTACGTGACGCTCGAACCCTGCTGCATCCACGTCCACACGCCACCATGTACCCAGGCCATCATTGCCGCAGGCATCCGTCGCGTGATTATCGGCACGTTGGACCCCAATCCAAAGGTTCGATTGCAAGGCATTGAGCAGCTCCGCTCGGCAGGGATTGAGGTGACGGTGCTGGACGATGACCAGTTCGCCCGCGAGTGCCTACAAATCATCCGTCCATTCGGCAAATATATTCTCAGGGGACAGCCCTACGTTACAGCCAAGTGGGCCATGACGCTCGACGGCAAGCTGGCAGCACATTCGGGCGATTCCCACTGGATCAGCGGACCCGAAGCCCGGCTGTGGGTGCATGACCTGCGGGATCGCGTCGATGCCATTCTGGTGGGCGCAAATACGGCACGCACCGATAACCCACAGCTCACCGTCCGCCTTCCAGCCGACAAAAGAGTCTGGCAGCGCACCGAGCGCGAGCGAGCACCCTTGCGCGTCGTGCTCAGCACACAGGGAGCCTTACCCGACACGCTCGCACTCTTCCAGCCAGAGCTAGCCGCTCGAACCTGCGTGCTCATCGGCGCAAATAGTTCGGCTGAACAACGCCAGAGGATTGCCGATCACGGCGTCGAGGTTATCCCTGTCGCAACAAATGAGAATGGGCAGATTGACATCCTGGCAGCCTTGCAGGCGCTGGCCCACAAAGGCATCATGCATGTGCTGATTGAAGGCGGTGCCAATGTGCTGGGCAATGCCTTCGATCAAGGCTGCATCGACCATGTGGCAGCTTTTATTGCTCCTAAACTGTTGGGAGGTCGTAACGCTCCTTCTCCCCTGGCGGGCGAGGGGCTGGCGACGATGCTACAGGCGCAGCGACTCAATAATATCCATACCCACGTATTTGGCGAAGACATCCTGATAGAGGGCGATCTTCCTCATGCATAGATCATTGAAGGACATAAAGAAAATGAACAAAACTGCTCCCGTTGCCGGACGCGCCCTTACCGTTGCTGAGGCTGTTGAGGAGGTACGAGCTGGACGCATGGTACTGATCTGCGATGACTACGGACGCGAGAATGAGGCCGATCTCTGCCTGGCTGCGCAGTTTGCCACGCCCGCAGCGATAAACTTTGTTGTGCATCACGCCTGCGGCCTGCTCTGTGTTGCCCTGGCAGGCGAGCGGCTCGACAGGTTGCGCATCCCGCTCGCGGAAACAGAGGGTACCCCATTGCAAGGAACCGCCTTCACCGCTTCAGTGGACGCGCTTCACGGCACCACAACCGGCATTTCTGTGCAGGATCGCGCCGTGACGATTCGCACCCTGATCGATCCGGCAACGCAGCCAGCAGATCTTGTCCGCCCAGGTCATGTCTTCCCCCTACGTGCAAAAGCTGGGGGCACCCTGGAACGCCGTGGGCACACGGAAGCCTCGGTTGACCTGATGCGGATCGCAGGACTTGAGCCGGGGGCGGTGATCTGCGAAGTGCTGGACCACGACGGAGAAGCGGCACGCGGACAGGTATTGCTTGATCTGGCCCAACAGTGGGGACTGGGCATTATTACAGTCGATGCCATTGCGCGTTACCGCAAAGCTCACGCCATCAGCTTTATTAGCGAGACGCAACTGCCCACGCCGGAAGCTACTTTTCGCCTGCGTCACTATCGTGGACTAGAGAAAGGCGAGGACTATCTCGCGCTCCAACTCGGCGATCTCGATCAGCCAGAGCCGCCACTGCTGCGCCTGCACTCGGCCTGCGCCACTGGCGATATCTTCGGCTCGCAACGCTGCGATTGCCAGGCCCAGATGCATGCCGCTTTACGGGCAATTGCGCAAGAAGGCCGAGGGCTATTAATCTACCTTCCACAAGAAGGACGCGGCATCGGGCTGGCGGGCAAACTACAAGCATATCTGTTGCAAGAGCAGGGATTTGATACTATTGAGGCTAACCAGCAGCTTGGCTATCCTGTTGATGCTCGCATCTACACCCACGCCATCGAGGTCTTGCGCGACCTCAATCTTACCTCCGTTCGCCTTATGACCAACAGCCCTGAGAAAATTCGGGCGCTCAAAGAGGCGGGGATTACGGTAGAGCGCGTGCCGCTGGAAATAGCGCCAACCAAGAATAACGTTCGCTACTTGCAAACGAAGCAGCAACGGCTTGGGCACCTGTTGACCTCGCTAACATGCGCAAACAATCTGGCAACATCATAGAAGAGGAGCAAAATTTGTATGGCTCAACCAGATACACAGCCACCCGCCCCTGTACTGGATGGGACCGGCCTCACGATTGGCATTGTTGTCGCACGCTATAACTGGCACATCACCGGCCCGATGTTCCATTGCGCCCAGGAAGAATTAAAGCGTCTGGGAGTGGCGATAGCAGATATACGCGTGATCTATACACCCGGTTCCTTTGAACTGGCAACGGTCGCGCAAACGATGCTGCTCAACTGTCACTACGACGCCCTGATTTGCTTTGGCTGCGTGATGAAGGGCGAAACGCGTCACGATATCGTCGTGGGAGACGCGGCGGCGCAGAGCATTCAACATGTGGCACTTGAGACTCACACCCCCATTATTTTTGGCGTAATGACCGTCGAGAATCTGCGTCAGGCCCAGGAACGCATTGCACGCGGTAGAGAATGCGCCCAGGCGGCGGTAGAGATGGCTCGCACAATCAAAATGCTCAAAAACGCCAGCTAAACAAAGGAGGTTCGCATGTTTACAGGTATAGTTGAAGAGGTGGGAACCCTGAAGCAGATCGAGCCAACAGGATTGGTAATCCAGGCGCGATCTGTGCTGCAAGACGCGGCGATCAAAGATAGCATTGCGGTTGATGGCATCTGCCTGACCATTACGGAGCAGGGGGAGGACTGGTTCCGCGTTGATACGATGCCGGAGACGCAGCGCCGCACCCGCTTAGCGAGCTTACAAGCGGGCGACAAGGTCAATCTAGAGCGGTCGATGTCCGCCAACGGTCGCATTGGCGGACATATGGTGCAGGGACACGTTGAAGCATCTGCCGCTGTGCTGAGCCTGCAAGAGGATGGCATCGGCCTCAATGTCGAAATTGAGCTGCCGCAAGAGCTACGCCCCTACGTCATCTCAAAGGGCTTTATTGCCGTGAATGGGGTAAGCCTCACCGTTGTTGAGAGCCTGCCTGATCGCTTCTCCATCGCGCTGATCCCTTATACCCGCGAACATACCAACCTGGGGCAGTTGCGGATTGGCACCCTGCTCAACCTTGAAACCGACATTATCGGCAGGTACGTGATGCAATTCGTCCGGCAATATCAGCAGTCATAGTTTTCTCATGCTCAAAAGGGGGAAGATTGCCCTATGACCACAGGCATTGATCAGCCTGCACGCGTGCAGCACATGACCGGGCGTCCGCTCTGGCTCATTCCGGTGCTGCTCTTCCGACGCACGCTTTTCACCGCAAAGGGGTAATATATGACAGAAGCCCAATACGCCCTGAGCTTTAGCGGGGGCAAAGATTCGATCCTGGCGCTCGACCGTATGACGCGTGCAGGACGACGCATCAACTATCTGGTCACGATGTATGATGCTGCTACCGAGCGTGTGCGCTTTCACGGCGTTCCCATCACCCATATCCAGGCTCAGGCTGATGCTCTCGGCATTCCCCTGCTACGCTATCCGACAACGCCAGAGAATTTTGAAACTGTTTTTCTCCAATCCCTTCAGGATCTTTGTCAGCTCAAGGTGACAGGGATCGCCTTCGGCAATATCCATCTCGCTGATGTTCGAGCGTGGTATGAGGAACGAACAACCAGGGCGGGATTGACCCATCTGGAACCGCTCTGGGGCGAAGAGCCGTCCAGGCTTGTGCGAGAATGCATCGCACGCGGCTACCTCGCTACGCTCACCTGCATAGAGATCGCTCGCGCTAAAGCCGAATGGCTCGGAGCAGTCCTGAGCGAGCAGCTTGTTGAGGAGTTTGAGCGCAGCGGGATCGATCCATGTGGTGAGCGCGGCGAATATCATACCTTCATCAGCGCGGGCCCGCTTTTTACTCAGCCGCTATCAACGCGCCTGGGAAGCACAAAAACTATGCCTGGGTTTCAGCTTGTGGATGTTCTTTTATAGGTTCTGTCTGTTCGGCTAGCTCTTGTGGGGTGGCTGTAGACGCGCTCTGCTCGACTGGCTCCTTCGTAGGTGCAGAGGGAGTTGGTCGAGGCATGCGCGACCAGGGCTGTGGAGGCACGGGCTGACGTGGCGTAGCCTGATCGAATGGCACAATGTAGCGATGATGCTGCCCTCCCTTCGCTATCACCTCCTTGCCAACAAACATCGGTACGGGATCTTTTCCCCACGGAGCGAAACGCCCTGGCTCGGTCAAAATGCGCTTCATGCGTCGTTGCGCCGATGGATGAGTTGGGCCCGACATCTTCATGGTCGTGCCATTCAGCGCTACCAGCGTCGTCAGGCCAAAAGCCATCGCCATCGGATCGCCCGCCAACTCAACGCTATAGCGGTCGCAGGCAAACTCCGCCCGGTGGTGAATATCCATGCTCAACAATTGCAGCAAAGCAGAAAAAAACATAATGTACCATGCTCCGACGAATGCATTTTGTGCTTGCTGCAGCATAACAACAGTGGGAGTACTTTGCTGCCAAAGCCAGAGGGCCAGCGGACGCAAATCATAGAACACAGGCCAGCTCGCCAGCAGCAAAGCCTGACAGAGAGACAACGCATAATAGATTGGCAGATGGCGCTTACGAATATGCCCAAGTTCGTGCGCGACAATGGCATCGATCTGCCGCCAGTCAGCTTTGCGCAGCAGCGCCGAACCGAGCAACAGCGTTTTGCGGCCCAGCCCCACCACAGCCGCCGTCGCCACATCCTCTTCCCCTAGATAGAGCACCAGGATCTCATCAACGCGCACCCCTGCTAAAGTGGTCCACTGCTGAATGCGCGGTCCCAGATCAGCCCACTCCGTCTGCTCTATCGGCACAGTGCGTAAAGCCCAGCGATACATCAGCGAGCCAGCAAATCCTCGGCCCACGCTCCAGACAGCAACAGCAAGCAACAGCACAGGCTGCCATGCCAGCGCATTCAAAATATAGAGCAATCCCAGCCCCACAAAAAATAGCAAAGGTGGCGTCCCCGTCAGGAACCAGGCTTTGACAATATGCACCAACCGCGGCACGATACGCTTCCTCCTGCCCAGCAGCCACACGTCTGCTCGATGCACCAGGAACACTCTATCAGCTAGCTTATACAATCCAGCAGCCAGATAAGAAACAAAAGCCAGCAGAATCATATGCCAGCCAAACGTCGTAGCATCAAGCCCTCCTGGCAACCCGACCGAAAGCAGCAACTGCGCAACTGCGCCCCCTAAGATAAATCCAAATGCCAGAGCATTACTAAAGGCGCTCCCCCTCCGGTATCCTTTATATGTCCGATTGCGATCCTTTGGCCGCATAATATAGACGAGGAAGAGCAAAACAAGAAAGCGGAAAAAGAAGAGCAAAGCGATTATCACAAAAATTATTGCGGCAAGAGCAAGCCAGGAATCCATCAATACAAGACCTTTCTTTTGTTCCTTAATAGTTGAAAATCATATTTTTACCCTTTTTAAGCGACATAGAATAATGTTCGTCGATATTATACTCATCCGCGGTGGGTTTAGCAAACGGTTCGCTGGCTGCTCTCTTCTCGACTCAGTATTATGGGCCATATAGAGAATCCTATGAAAACGGTTTTTGCCATTTCCACACTAAACACATGAGAAATAGCGTAGGTATGCAAACCAGAGCGGTGTTCATAAGTATGAAACCTTTTCTGTTTCTTGTGCTAATGAAAATGATGAGATAGGTAATGCTTAATGCAAATATCACTATTGACAAGGGGTGAACTTCGTCGTAATTTAGGAATGGTCGGAGATATGCGTTTCTCAATATAGGACGCTTGATTCTTGACTATCGCTTTACATCGAAGGAGTTACCTCTTATGAATATATATTGGCCCGCTCTCTTAGTGATCTGTGGGACATTGATTGCTATCGCCCTCGTTCTGGTTCTGCCCGTTTCGCGTTCTCGGAGCAAGGCGAGTATACCTTCTGATCGGCCACGGCCTTCTGTCGTCTACCGTGAAGATGATCGGTACTGGTATGCAGGCGTCTTTTACAATAATCCCGACGATCCTGAGCCGTTTGTGCCAAGACGCTATGGCTTCGGGTGGACCGTGAATTTCGGTCATCCTGTGGGCAAACTGGTTCTGTTCGCAATACTGCTGCTGGGTCTAGTGTTGCCTCTGGTAGTGGCTCTCCTGGGAGTGCTCTTCCCCGGCTTCCTTCCCTCTTCTGGCTGCCATCCATCTGGCTGCCACCTGTTGCCATAAACAAAGGTGTATTTTGTACAACCTCTGTTCGTGGCATGGTGCAACATCATAAGAGCGGATGCAGCCATCACTCCCCGCCAAAATCGTGGATGCGCGGAAGCACCTCTTTAGCGAATAATTCGAGGGAGCGCAATACCTGTGCCTGGCTCATAAGGCCGCTAGGAATAATCAGGTCCACGACACCAACGCCCAGATCGTGCAGCTCCTTCATCTGTGTCACCAGCGTTTGCGGACTTCCGCAGAACTGGACTCTGCTGAGCAAAACCGGGGCGCTGGGGTCGGCGTTGCGCCCCCCATCGCTAGCAGGTGCGGCAGGAGGGCCTTGCGGACGTTGAAGGTGAGGCATTGTGGCGAGCCTGGCTGCTAACTGTTGCGCCTCTTCGTCTGTATCGGTCACGATAAGGTTGCCGCGAAAGATAATCTGGTCCGCTTGCGGTTCCCACCCGTGTCTGGTCGCTTCTGCCCTGTAATGGGGGATAATCTGGGCAACGTAAGATGGAGGGGCGAAGGATAGCGCCAGGCCATGCTTCTGGCTAGCAGCAAACGAAGCCGACTCAAAGCTGTTGCCGGTAGAATAGAGCGGCGGATGGGGACGCTGGATCAGGCCGGGCCAGACTGCTACAGTTGGATAGTGATAGTACTTGCCCTCCCAGGAGAACGGCTCCGGGTCGGTCAAGGCTCTGGTGATCAAGCGCGTGGCCTCTTGCGTCATAGCTCGCGCCTCATCTGGATTGACGGCGAAGGCACGCAACTCAAATGGGACGCCCCGCAAGAAGAGCAGCAGCAATCGCCCACCGCTTAGAACGTCAAGCATCGCCACCTCTTCGGCGACGTGGACAGGATTGTGCAAGGGCAGGATCGGTCCAAACAACGCTATTTTCGCTCGCTGAATTCGCTGGAGTGCGGCAGCAGCGAAAATGGCTGGATTGGGGGTGAGTAGCAGGAGAGGAGAATAGTGATGCTCTGAAAAACTAATCCAATCAAAGCCCATTTGATCGGCAAACGCGGCCTGCTCAAGCATCTCCTCCATCATTTGTCGTCCTAGCTCTGGCTCAAACAGGCCGGGAGGAGAAGGCCAACCTGCTGTATATGCTGCCTGGACGCTATAGGTGGTTGTTGGCAAAAAGGAAGCTTTCATGCAGATCCTCGCTTTCAGTATGTGGAACCGAGAGATTTTGCTCTTGCTTGAGCGTTTAAGAAATGCGTTCGCTTCAAGAGTAACAGCACGAGAAAGTACCCAGAGGCGAACAGGTTGATATAGCCTATGGCAAAGACGGCCCGGAGGAGAAGGTCTGGATTTGCGAGGTGATAAAACCAGCCAAAGCCATGCAGCACTCCGCCAAGCGTATTCCAGAGATAGAAAAGAAATTCTACCGCTAAAAACGTGATCATAAGCCCGTATCCCAGGACTTTCTGTTTGAACAGCAGTAGGGAGGCGATGAGGAAGAACAGGAAAACGAAGCTCATGATAAGCACTCCCCTTGCCTGGGCCAGCAGGTTGTTGGGATTGTAATAGAGATGGAAATAGTATGGGATCTGGGCGATGAAATTGGCGAGGATCAGCAAGAAAAGGACGATCACCTGAATTCTGATATTTTTGCTTTCCACTGTAATGCTCCTACATAAATGTTCGTTCAAAACGCTCTTTAATCTTTAGACGCAGCAACCAGCCTCAGGTTGCATATTTGGGCTGATCGCTGCTGTGATTTCGTCTCCAGCTATGAGCAGCCACGAACCTTCATAAAATTTCACGCGCTGCCGATAGCTATTAGTAGTATTCCAGGCTTCTGAGCTGTTTCGAGTGGTGCTACGGATATCCAGGGGGTATGGGGTAAAAACATGCAGGCTCTTCATCAAACGGTGCAAGTGACCTATCGCTATGCAGTGTACTTTACCGATCAGCTTTTTGCGTCCGATAATACGCTTTTGCGAGATGCGCTGAGTAATGGTGCTGTGCCCAAAAAGATACTTTGCGTGATCGATCAGGGGTTGTGGCAGCGCCATCCCGATCTGCTCGACAACATTCAATCCTATTTCCGCTCCCATCGTGCCTTGATGAGGCTGAGCGGTGAGCCGTTGATCGTGCAAGGTGGGGAAGAGGCCAAGAATAATCCGGCCAACGTGGCGATGATTCAGGAAGCGATTCATGCGCGTGGGATTTGTCGCCATTCTTATGTGCTGGTCATTGGTGGTGGGGCGGTGGTGGATATGGCGGGCTATGCCGCAGCAACGGCGCATCGGGGCGTGCGGCTGATCCGTGTGCCGACGACGGTATTGGCACAAAATGACTCAGGTATAGGGGTCAAAAATGGTGTGAATGCTTTTGGCAAAAAGAATTTTCTTGGCACATTTGCACCGCCTGCTCTGGTATTCAATGATGCCCATTTTTTGACAACCTTGTCAATGCGCGACTGGCGCAGCGGGATCGCGGAAGCCATCAAGGTGGCGCTGCTCAAAGATAGCGCGTTCTTTGACTTTATTGAGGCGCAGGCGGAAGCTCTGCTGCGGCGAGATATGCAGGTGATGCAGCAGTTGATTTACCGTTGCGCGCAGCTGCACCTTGACCATATTATCCAGAGCGGCGATCCGTTCGAGTTCGGTTCCTCAAGGCCGCTAGATTTTGGTCACTGGGCTGCCCACAAGCTAGAGCAGCTTTCCGGCTATCGCTTGCGCCACGGTGAAGCGGTGGCGCTTGGTCTGGCGCTGGACTCGACCTATGCTTATCTGGAAGGATGGCTGCCTGAACAGGATTGGCGGCGCATCCTGGAACTGTTCTCCTCGCTTGGTTTTGCTCTTTTTACTGCCGAGTTGAGCCTGTACTCCGATAATCATCATGATCCACGCTGCATTTTTTCGGGACTCCATGAGTTTAGGGAGCATCTAGGCGGTCAGCTCACGATTCCTTTGCTTGGGGGGATAGGCAGGAATATTGAAGTTAACGTGGTGAATAAAGAAACGATGAAAGCCAGTATTGCCCTGCTGAAAGAATATCAATCGCGCTATGAGGGGAAAAAACAATGAATAAATGGGAATGTACCTGTCTGCTGAGCCAGCAGCAACTGATCGATGAGTATTTTATGGAGGTTCGGGCGAAGTTGCTCGATGTGGCCGCTTTTCTGGATCGTCTGGATCGCTCGGCTGAGCGTAATGCCGAAGATGACTTCAGGGTGGTGGCAATGCGCCAGGCGCTGCAATTGTTGGCTGCGGAAACACCTGATCGCGTCTGTTCTCTGCAAATGCTTTTTAGCGATCTCACCACTGAACCATTGGCAGAACTGGATAGGAAAAGCGCGTTTGGCGCATTCAACGTCAAAGGAAATGAGGGGCGATGATGAACTACGTCGATATTCATGCTCACATGTCCTCCAGGACCACCGATGATTACGAGCAGATGGCGCTCACTGGCTGTATCGCGCTGACGGAGCCAGCATTTTGGGCCGGGCATGACCGTTTAGCGCCAGTGGTCTTCGCCGACTATTTCAATCGTTTGACCAGCTTTGAGCCTGCGCGTGCCGCCAGGTATGGCATTCAACACTATTGCTGGCTGTGC
>DASTZT010000552.1:0-2873 GCA_035764225.1 Ktedonobacteraceae bacterium | reverse complement strand
ATATCGCAGCGTTCCATCACAGTTTGTGCAGATGTTTCGATAGAGAGCATAGGCAACGGCTCCAATCCCGCTACGATCAACGCACACCTAGAATAACCTCTACCGTGAGCTGATCCAGCCGTTCATAAAGATAACCGCGTTCACCGATGACATTAGGATCAAGCGTTGCCGCTTTAAGCTTGCGCATCTTCTCCGTACTGTACTTGCCGTCCAGCAGCGGCTCGTATGTGCCGTCGCTGCTATTAATTTCGCGTAGCAGTTGCTGGATCGTGGCATCGGCATTAAAGCGTTGCGCTTTGGCCTTCAATATATTGTAGGTGCGCATACAGCCGAGCGCGAAGTCCCAGACGCCTTGCTGATCTTCGGTACGGAAGGCGTGCGCGTCGAAATGGCGCGGGCCATCGTAACCCTTGTCTTCAAGCAGTTTGACCAGGAAGAACATACTTTTGATATTTTCGCTGCCAAAGCGCAGATCCTGGTCGAAACGTGGCCCCTTCTGATCGTTGAGGTCAATGTGAAAGAGCTTGCCTGCTTCCAGCGCCTGGGCCACGCCGTGTACAAAGTTCAGCCCCGCCATGTGTTCGTGCGCCACTTCAGGATTGAGGCCCACCATAGTGGGGTGGTCGAGCGTGTAAATAAAAGCCAGCATATGACCAATGGTGGGGAAATAGGTATCGGAACGCGGTTCATTGGGTTTTGGCTCCAGGGCGAAGCGCAGATTGTAGCCCTGCTCGATAACATATTGACAGAGAAAATTGATCGCATCGCGCATGCGCTGAATCGCCACAATCGGATCTTTGCTGGCCTCGGTATCGACGCCCTCGCGTCCACCCCAAAAGACATAGGTAGTGGCACCAAGTTCAACTCCCAGATCGATGGCGTTCATCGTCTTCTGCAAGGCATAGGCCCGCACGCGCGGATCAACGGCGGTGAATGCGCCATCTTTAAAGACCGGATGATAGAAGAGATTGGTGGTTGCCATTGGCACGACCATCCCATAGTCGCTCAGAGCTTGCTTGAATTCGCGCACGATGCGATCTCGTTCAGCCTGCGTCGCGTCGATGGGAACGAGATCGTTATCATGGAGGTTAATCCCCCACGCGCCCAATGCCGATAGCTGCTTGACCGTTTCTACGGGTGAGAGCGTTGGCCGCACAAAGTCGCCAAAGGGATCGCGTCCGCGATTGCCCACAGTCCAGAGGCCAAAGCTGAATTTATCCTCTTTTTTGGGCGTATATTGATCGCTTGTCTGCTCTTGAGTTATACGATAGGGCGATGTCACGATGTTCTCCTTCCAAAGAGTGCAAGCCTTGAGAGGCATATATTTATTATAGCCTGTACTTGGTTTAAGAAGATAGTCAGTTATATGATACAATGACACAGAACTATGAGTTTATCAAGCAACGGGGGGTGCCATGAACATCGAAGGCGAGACAATAGAGATTCGCACGGGGGAAACTTTTGATATTCCGAAGGTGGAGCACTATTTGCGGGAACATATCGAGGGGTTGGGCCAGGGCACTATGCGAGTGCGACAATTTCCCTCTGGTGCCTCGAACCTGACCTATTTGATTCAGATCGGCGAGTGGGAAGGGGTATTGCGCCGTCCGCCCTTTGGACCAGTGCCACCCAAAGCGCACGATATGGGACGCGAGTCCAGCCTGCTGCGAAAAATCCATCCCGTTTTTCCACTGGCACCGAAGCCGTATATATTTTGCGATGACCTGGATATTTTGGGCGTGCCTTTTTATGTGATGGAGCGGCGCAAAGGTTTTGTAATTAACCAGACGTTCCCCGATGGGGTGACGGTGACCGAGGAGCTGTGTGCCGCGATCTCTAACACTGTCGTTGATACGCTGGTGGGCATCCATGCCGTTGATTGGCAAGCGGCTGGCCTGAGCGAGTTCGGCTATCCTGAAGGGTTTCTGACACGCCAGGTCAAAAGCTGGATTGAGCGTTACTTTCGCGCCCAGACCGACGATATCCCACAGGTAGAGCCGCTGACGCGCTGGTTTATGGAGCGTATCCCCGCCAGTCCGGCTCCGGCACTGATCCACAACGACTTTAAACTGAATAATATGCTGCTGGGCGTCGATGATCTTTCGCAAGCAACCGCCGTGCTTGACTGGGAGATGACCACCATTGGCGATCCGCTTTTTGATCTTGCCATCTCTTTGAGCTATTGGGTCGGCCCTGACGATCCTCCAGAGCTACAGATGGTGCTGCCCACCGTTACCCTCTTGCCAGGCTTTATCAGTCGCAGGGAGTTTATGGAACGTTATGCCCAGAGAAGTGGGCGCGACCTCGCCTCCATGCACTTCTATATGACCTTTGCCTACTACAAGCTGGCGGTGATTCTGCAGCAAATCTATGTGCGCTGGAAAAGGGGGCAGACGCAGGATGAACGCTTCGCCATCTTCGGGGATCGTGTGCGCAACCTGATCCTGTACGCTGCCGAACTCGCCGAACGCGGCAACGTCTAAAGAGAGCAGGCGAGCCAGGAATGCGGCCTCAGGAACAATAATCCGTCATTTTGCCGGTGGTGAAGAGCCAGCGCGCGAACTCAAGACGACGATGCTCCACCAGAGGTTGGCCGGTTTCGCCTTTGCTCAGCTTCTGACGGAGTTTAATCAGTCTGTCAATTTGTGGATGGGTTAAGCCTGCCGAACGTAACATTTCGCGAGCCTGTTTGTGGTCCATTTGCGTCTCCCTTTCGCTAGAGGCACCGAGCATTGCTAATTTTAACACGTTTAAGAGCGCCCTGACGGATGTAGATTATGTGAGCCATCTTAACTCTGCAAATGAGACCAAATAACTCTGATACTACGAGTACTTTGTGGATGGTAGTGGGTAAGGTTGAAGCGATTCGATTA
>DASTZT010000551.1:0-22591 GCA_035764225.1 Ktedonobacteraceae bacterium | reverse complement strand
GAGGGGAGAAATATTTCGGGGGAGGATCAACACCAGGCATTATATTCGTCGCTATGGGAAACCTCTGTATCCTTGAAATATAGGTTCCCCATGCTCGCTCATGAACTTAGTACTTGGTGAAGTGCTGGTTGACCACTTCTTGAGGAGTTTTATCCTTGAAGACCTCGATCTCGTTGCGCTTGACCGCCAGGTAAGCGGTGGAAAGCATGGGACCGAGCGCCTCTATCAGGACCGGGTCGCGCTCCAGGTCATCCAGAGCTTCGTCCAGCGTGGTCGGCAGGCGACGGATACCAAAACGTTCGCGCTGCTCATCGCTCAGATTGCCCGGATCGACCTGCTGTGGCTCACCCGGATCAATCTGGTTCTCAATCCCATCCAGGCCAGCCGCGATAATGCCGCCAAGCGCCAGGTAAGGATTGCCGCTATGGTCGGAGGGCTTGAGTTCGAGGTTGATCGACTCCGACTCACGGCCCCAGGCCGTCGAAGGCACGCGGATGGCCGCCTCGCGATTTTCGAAACCCCAGGCATTGTAGGCCGAACTCCAGTAGTGCGGCTGCAAGCGGCTGTAAGAGTTGACGCTGCCGCAGGTGAGCGCCACCAGACCGTGAATGTGACGCAGAACACCGCCAATAAAATGGCGTCCGAGCTGGCTCAGGTATCCATGAGCCTGAGCGTCATAGAGCAGATTTTTGTTCGGTCGCTCGCTATCGGAGGTGCCCCACAGACTGAAGTGCAAGTGTTGCCCGCTGCCGAAGGTATTGAGGAAGGGCTTGGGAGCGAAGGTTGCTAGCAGGTTGAACTTGCGCGAGACCCCACAAATCGTCTCACGCACGAGGCAGATATTGTCAGCGGCTCGCAGAGCAGGGGCGTGTGAGACGGAGAGTTCCTGCTGCGATGGTCCGCCCTCCGAATGGAAGAGTTCGATAGAGATCCCCTGCGATTCGAGCGCAGCCAGGACGACATCCATCACCTCGGCCTGGTCATCCATACCTCGACTGCTATAGCAGAGGCTCTTATCCGCCGGGACGTACTGGCCCATCTCTTCACGGGCAAAATAAAATTCATGCTCGGCAGCCGCCTGCAGGCGCATCTTCCTCTCAGCCAGACGGGCAATCATGCGACGCAGGAAGCTGCGCGGATCGGCTCCCCAGGGGCGACCATCCAGGTCAATCTGGTCGCACATCATGCTTCCTGTATTGGGGACATAGGGTAAAATCGTAAAGGTATCCGGGTCAGGAACCAGACGAAACTCACCCACAGGCCCCATGCCCTCGACAGAGGCAAGCGTATCCGCACCTGTCCAGGCCGCCAGAGCATAGCAGTGGCCGATACCTTCGTGGATGCGTGTAGGCAATTTGCTGATGTGTGTGGCTTTGCAGCGAATGATGCCGCCGTTATCGCAATACAGAAATCGGACAAGGCGCAAATTAGCTGACCGCGCCTGAGTCAGGACATCGTGAGCATTCATGAGCCGTTATTTCCTTCCATCTGTTCTATAGGCTTTTCATGATTTGGATGATATCACATCATGGAAACGGTGTGAACGCTTACTTCATCATAGCGGCTCTTCCCAATCAACGATCTCAAATATTGTTTCTTTGCCAGTACGAACAAGATAGAGTTTATCAAATCCCTCTGCATAAGCCGGGCGAGTCAGTTTTTTAAGCGTGGAGAAAATTGCAATATCAGGAACCTGAGCTTTGCCCATACGCTGCCTGTTGCGCTCCAGGCTCTGTTTCACCTGCGGCTCAAAATAATAGCCGATGATCTCTGCTCCATATTGATGTCCCAGCCGAATGAGCGGCTCACGTTCCTCCCTGGTAGGATTGGTGTTATCAACCACGACGGAACGCCCTGCCTGCAAAGCCGCCTCGATTAGTTGCTGTTGTCGCCGAGCTGGCTGCCTGTTATTGCGCAACTGATCTTTGCTCACATATTCATGCGTATTGGCAAAATGCGTTTGATAGAAGGTGCTTTTTCCCGCAGCCTGCAACCCTATCAAAATCACGACTTCCATAAAACACCTAATAGAGCTTTTTATACCTGCGTCTTACTCACGATAAATCTGCGCTCGACTTGACGTTCGGTGTCTATGCCAGCTCCGTAATACTCATTGGCCCATTGCCATAACTGCTCTGCCGAGGCGGCGAAAATATCATCCGGCACCATCCATGTGCTCGACCATTCCCGCTTTACAATGCGCTCAATAGCCCCACGAGGCGTTGCCGTCTGCTCCCACCGTAGCAGACACTCGGTCTGTGCCTCTAAGCCTAGAGTGTGTAAAAGCTCCACGACCTGCCGATGAGAAGTAGTCCCCGGACGGTTAATATTGACGCCGGACGCATCCATAATTGTTCGCCACCGGCTGGAAATCATCTGTACATCCGATTTTCCATACTCATCCCAGCAATTCAGCAGCAATCCACCGGGACGGAGCACACGCACCGCCTCCTGTACCGCCTGCTGCCAGCCATCAACCAGGTGCAGCACATGCACCGCGATGACCGCATCAAAGGAGGCATCAGCAAAGGGCAGGTGCGTGATATCTGAGATGACCAGCCGCATACTGCCCTGCGGATCGTGATGGATGAACCGTCTCACCTCAGGAGTTACCGTTGGAAGCTCATCTGGCAAACTTCCCCAGGGTCGTTCGTCTTCTTGCCAGCTATGTTGCCTGAGTTTTTCCATCAGGACCGCCAGCATTTTCTCTGAAATATCCACTCCC
The DNA here is from genome assembly GCA_035764225.1 of Ktedonobacteraceae bacterium. GTDB lineage: Bacteria > Chloroflexota > Ktedonobacteria > Ktedonobacterales > Ktedonobacteraceae > DASRHT01. The sequence continues at coordinate 19,866 of DASTZT010000551.1, read as the reverse complement.
GTATAGCTGCGACCCAGCGAAGCCAGGGGAAAGGCGATACGCCCGGTGCCAATCCCCAATTCCAGCAATGCCGTCTGTGGCGTCGCGCCTATAAACTGATCCAGGCGGCGCGTGACTTGTTGAGCAATATCGCCGGGATAACCGCGTGTTGCATCATAGCGATGGGCAATAGGATCGAAAGAAAATGATGGCATGTTTTCCCTCTCTATAGCGGAACTAGCAAAGCACAGCTCATCAGCATCGTGACGATGAAAGAGAGCACCGTTTATTGCTGCTCTACGACCTGGTTTATAGGGAATGGCCCATTCAAGCTACGGCTGATCGGTCAAAAGTGCGCGTGCAATTACCAGGCGCTGAATCTGGTTGGTCCCCTCGTAAATCTGCGTAATCTTGGCGTCGCGCATCATACGCTCTGCTGGATATTCTTTCATGTACCCGTAGCCGCCAAGCACTTGAATGGCATCGTTGGTAACTTGCATGGCCGAATCCGAAGCGAACATCTTTGCCATAGCAGAATACTGGCTGAAATTCTTCTCGCCCCGGTCAATCATCTCAGCCACATTGTAGACCAGCAGGCGCGACGCCTCGACCCTGGTCGCCATATCCGCCAGCATAAACTGAATGCCCTGGTTTTCAGCAATCGGCTTGCCAAACTGGATACGCTGTTTGGCATACGAGACCGCCAGATCAAGCGCTCCTTGCGCGATCCCTACGGCCTGAGCACCAATACCGGGACGCGTGCGGTCAAGCGTTGCCATTGCAATCTTGAAGCCATCGCCTTCGCGCCCAAGCAAATTTTCGGCGGGAACTTCACAATCTTCAAAGATCAGCTCAGCCGTCTGCGAACCCTTGATGCCCATCTTATCCTCGATCCGCCCAACCGAGAAGCCCGGATAGCCCTTCTCAACGATAAAGGCGCTAATGCCGCGCGTCCCTTTCTGCGGGTCCGTAATCGCAAAGACCGAGTTGACCTGCGCCAGACCGCCATTAGTAATGAAGCGTTTTGAGCCATTGAGAATATAGGTATCGCCCTTACGCACGGCAAAGGTGCGCATCGCGGCGGCATCCGAACCAGAGCCAGCTTCGGTCAAACCAAAAGCGGCCAGCCACTCACCGCTGGCAAGGCGTGGAAAATATTTGCGCTTCTGCTCATCCGTACCCGCAAGCGCGATGGAGAAGCTGCCAAGCTGCTGGACCGCGAGCAGCAATCCGGTAGTGGCACAATGGCGGGACAGCTCCTCAATCGCCATCACCACTGCCAGCTTGCTCGATCCGATACCACCATACTCGACGGGGAAAGGCATAGCGTAAATATCCTGCTGGGCCAGTAACTCGCTCATATCCCAGGGAAACTCTCCGGTATGATCGATTTCCGCGGCTCGTGGCGCGACTCGCTCCCTGGCGATTTCGCCAATAGCGGCGATCAGCTCCTGTTCATCTTCATTTAAATGCGATACGGCCATATCTATACTCCTTTGTATGCTTGCTTATGACGCTGGTCTACACCGTCAGTCCCTACCACTATATCACATCCCTCTGCACCTATGGACAGGTCTCACCGCCTCCAACAACAGGGAGAGAGCGACACATCTCTTTCGTACCGACTCGCTTCAGCGCGTCCAATTTATTGCCCGTCCTTCCCGAAATTGTTGCAACCACCCAATGAAGAACGCTTCTCGAATGACCCTTAGGACGATCAGCATCCAGACTGCATTGCAACCCAGGCAATAAATTGGACGCGCTAAACGCTGGTCGGTACGAATGTGCGAGCATGGTATCAAAATTTTGCGCATCCAAACGCCAGCAAACAAACGAACACTGTATCATTTACAAGATGAAAATTCCGTGATATAATACGTAAAGAATTGAGGAAACTTTTTGAGAAAAGTGGGCGCATACCCCACTTTTCTCTTTGCCAGAGACGTTTTTTTCTTTGCACTCGAAAAATAGACGTAGTTTTTAATGGGCACCTGCGGGAGGAGCATGGCATATGAGGAGCGAATTTCAAGCGGCTATCGCACAACTGATTGCCGAAAAGGGATTACCCCGCGAAGTGGTGATGGAAACGGTCGCCACAGCCCTGCTTGCAGCTTACCGCAAAAGCTTCGGAGGCGGCGAAAATGTCCGCATCGAGGTGGATAAGAATGGCGAGGTGCATGTGTGGGCCTCAAAACGAGTGGTAGCCCAGGTCCAGGATCAGAATGAAGAGATCTCTCTGGCAGAGGCGCAGCGTCTCCACCCGAAGGCCGCTCTTGGGCAATATATCGATGTCGATTCGTCGTTCATCTTCGCACGTATTCCAACACAGACTGCCAAGCAGGTGATCCTGCAACGCATTCGCGAGGCCGAACACGAACACCTCTACGACCAGATCAAGAACTGGGTTGGCGAAATTCGCCTCGGCACGCTGACGCGTAAAGACCCCGTGCGTGGCTGGTTGCTCGACTTTGATCTTGATAAGGTCGATAAAGTAGAAGGCGTGATGCCTCCCACCGAAGAGGTACCGACTGAGCGTAATCGCAATGGGCAACGGCTCCGCGTCTATGTCTACGATGTCCGTCGCTCTCAGGGCCGCATGCTGCAAATCCTGGTCTCACGTACCCATCGCGATCTTGTACGCCGCCTGTTTGAGTCAGAAGTACCTGAAATCTATGAAGGGACCGTCGAGATTAAAGGGATCGCGCGCGAACCCGGCAGCCGCTCAAAGGTGGCCGTCGTTGCTCGCCAGGAAGGGCTCGACCCGATTGGCTCATGCGTGGGCGTGCGCGGCTCGCGGATCAATAACATTGTCCGCGAACTCAACGATGAGAAAATTGATATCATCCAGTGGAGTCCCGATCCCGCGACCTTCGTAGCCAACGCGCTCAGTCCGGTGAAACCGCTCAAGGTGGAATTGCGCGAAACAGATCATACTGCTCTCGTCACAGTTCCTGAGAAACAGTTATCCCTCGCCATCGGGAAAGATGGACAGAACGCCCGCCTCGCTGCGAAATTAACGGGGTGGCGCGTCGATGTCATCAAGCCTGTCGAAGGAGAAGTCTACGACGAGCATCCCGATGAGGTGCAGGAACCCGCCTATACCGCCCGTCGCGAGCGCCCAAAACGCGCCCGCAGCGGCAAACACGGCAACTCGTTCTACGATAGGGAGTAGCAGGAGGAGAGCATATGGCGAAGGTAGCCAGCAAACAACCGATCAAACAAAAGCATATCCCGCTACGCACCTGCGTCTCCTGTCGCGAAACGAAGCCAAAACGCGAACTTCTACGCGTGGTACGCACGCCCGATGGTCATGTCGCCATCGATGCCACTGGCAAAAAGTCTGGTCGTGGAGCTTATCTCTGCGCCCGGCTCTCTTGCTGGGAACACGCGGTCCAGAAAAAACGGCTCGAACAGGAGCTAGAAACTACGATTTCGGAGGAAGATCGCGTCAACCTGGACGCCTTTATCGCCACCTTACCCAGAGATGAACCGCCAGGAGCTGGCACGGCAACAGGGCGAGCAAAGGCGAAACGCGCATCAGGGACGTAGGGACGCGCTGGTTGCGGGGATCTCTTGTAGGGGCAAAGCCTTGTGCTTGCCCTGTTAGCACGTACATTGGTGGAAGGGCAAGCATAAAGCTTTGCCCCTACTTTGGTTGCAAGGATCAGTAGAGTAAGTTATACTGATTAGAGTGTATATCGTCCCCACCCTTTTTTGAAGGGTGGAAAATATTCAATACTGGCATCTAATCTTCGGGTTAGATGAGGATTGAACAATGCGTCATTTTATCTCTACTCTTGACAGAGACACAGCCCCTCGTCTAAAGGGCAGTTGTAGCAGCGAATGTTTGCGGAGCGAATTGCTATGATTATGTAAAACCATAGCCGACGCCAGAGAGCGCGCAGACTGAAACATGCCCGGCACTGCACCAACGAGGGTCTGTCCCCTTTCTTTCTATGGAGGGTGACAGACCTTTTTTATGGCTGTGAAGAGAGATTTCCGTCGCCACTTGTGGCGCATCATTCGATAGAAGGGAGTCTTCTTCATGAGAGACACATCTGAACTTCCAGATGCCACTGAGCAGGCCAAAAACACAACGAAGTCCAGAAGTACCGCCCGCTCAAAACCAGAGAGCACCACAACGGGCAATCAGGATCAGGAGACAAAGCCAGCAGCTCGGCGTCGTTCACCCTCCACTACACATGGAGCACCGGCAGCGCGTACACAGCATGGGAACGAGAACGTGGTTATGAACTCTTCCGCTCCCACCGCTCCTGCACGCCCCGCCCATACACAACAGAATACACCAAATACACGTTCGGGTGGAGCGCCCCCAACGCATCACGGCTCAGGTACAGCATCGACCCCACCGCATAGCGGGACGGCTGCTCCCCAGCGCAGTGGAGGAATGGCTCAGCGCACGCCTGGCGGTCCGGCAGGCCCACAACGCCCGCCACATCCCGGCTCAACCGAGGGACGTTTTCCGCAACGACAGGGGCCACCCCCTCAGCGTCCACGTCCTGGAGCACCGAGTAATGCACCGACAGCGCCTAACCGTCCCAGAACCGGGGCACCGGAGCGCGGAAGCCGCCCAGATACGCGACCAGGCGGCCACACAGGTCATACCAGACCAGGAGGCCCTTCGCATCCGGGGGGTACACGCCCAGGTGGACGCAGGCCTGAACGTTCCAACTCCTCTACTCGCAGCTCACAAGAGCGACGAGTAGCCGCGACTAAGGAAAAACCAACTGGACCGGTTTCGATCCCACCACAGATTATGGTGAAAGATCTGGCAGAACTGTTGCAAGCGACCCCCAATGAGGTTATTCGCAATCTGATTAAACACGGCATTTTCGCTAACATCAATGAGGTAGTTGAGTACGAAAAAGCGGCAACCATAGCTCGTGATCTTGGCTTTGAACCCAGTCAGATTGCCACGACCCAGGCACCAGCGGTACAGGGGAAAACGGCTTCAGTGGCGGAAGATGAGCGCAATACGGTCACGATCCCGCCGGTAGTAACGATTATGGGACACGTCGATCACGGCAAAACATCGCTGCTCGACGTTATTCGCAAAACAAAGGTGGCAGCCGGTGAAGCTGGCGGTATTACCCAGCACATCGGAGCTTACCAGGTCGAGGTCAACGGGAAGAAAATCACTTTCCTGGATACGCCAGGCCACGAAGCCTTTACGGCTATGCGTGCTCGTGGCGCTCAGGTAACGCATATCGCGATTATTGTTGTAGCAGCCGACGATGGAGTGATGCCGCAAACTCGCGAAGCTATCGATCACGCGCGTGCTGCTCAGGTACCAATTATTATCGCCCTGAACAAAATTGATAAGGCCAACGCCAACCCCGATCATGTCAAGCAGCAGCTTGCCGAGATAGGCATTGTGATTGAGGAATACGGCGGCGATATCGTCTGCGTGCCCGTCTCGGCCCGCAAAGGTACCGGCATCGATGAATTGCTCGACTATATCCTGCTGGTCGCTGAAGTGCAAGATATCAAAGCCAATCCCAACCGCCTCGCCACCGGAGTGATTATCGAAGCGCGACTGGAGAAGAGCAGCGGCCCGACCGCCACCGTTCTTGTCCAGCAAGGAACGCTCAAAATGGGCGACAGTATTGTGGTGGGAGCCATCTCTGGCAGGGTGCGTGCGATGTTCAACGACCGGGGAAAGCGTATTCAGAAGGCTCCGCCAAGTATGCCCGTCAGTATCATCGGCCTTCCCGAAGTACCGCAAGCTGGCGACCGTCTGGAAGTAACCGCTGATGAGCGCACCGCTAAACAGCATGCCCATCAGGAAGCGGAGAAGCGTCGCAACGAGGTTATGCCGCTTGGTCAGATCAGCCTCGATACCCTCTATATGCAAATGCAAGAGGGCAAGGTCAAGGAACTCAATATCGTCCTCAAGTGCGACGTTCAAGGTTCAGCCGAGGCGCTGAAGAATTCGCTCTCAAAAGTTGTTGAAGAGAACTTGAAAGTACGCCTGATCCACGAAGGCATCGGCAATATCAATGAAACCGATATCCACCTGGCCGCAGCGTCTGGCGCTATCGTGATCGGCTTTAACGTCAAGGCCGATGGAGCCGCCCAGCGCGTCGCGCAAAAAGAAGGCGTTGATATCCGCTACTATAATGTGATCTATAAGCTGATCGATGACATTCAAGCCGCTCTGGTCGGCATGCTAGAGCCAACCTATCGAGAGGTCATTGAGGGCCATGCTGAAGTCCTTCAGACCTTCAAGGCAGGCAAAAATACCGTTATCGCGGGCTGTCGTGTGACCGATGGCAAGATCACACGCTCATCGCAGGCTCGCCTGATGCGCGGCACCACGAAGGTGTACGACGGCAAAATCGATTCATTGCGTCGTGGCAAAGACGATGTGCGTGAAGTGGCTACCGGCTACGAATGTGGTATCGTCCTTGAAGATTTCACCGAGATTCAGGTCGGTGATATTATCGAAGCGTTCACACAGGAACGCGTTAAGCCAGGGGCTTAACACAAACAACGACCAATTCCCATAGCGTGTACAGCCGATACGCTATGGGAATTGTGTCTCAGGGGGAAGGGGAATCAAGCTATGCCACATCCACATAGGCAAGAAAAACTGGCAGAGTTGATCGCGGTCGAACTGAGCGATCTGCTGCGTACCCGCATTAAAGATCCACGCGTCGGTTTCGCCAGCATCACCCACGTCGAGGTCAGTGGCGATCTACGACACGCAAAAGTTTTTGTGAGCGTCATGGGAACCCAGGAGGAGCAGGCCGAAACGATCAAAGGGCTAAAACATGCGGCAGGGTTTCTGCGCCATGAACTGGCTTCCCGGCTCGTCCTACGTTATATGCCAGAAATTACTTTTAAACTGGATACGTCAATAGAAGAAGGGGCACGCATCCTTAACCTGATCCGCCAGATCGAACAGGAAGAGCACGCGCAAGCTCCAATCACTGAGGTGGAATGAATACAACGACATATGATAGTACCGCACCACTGAATAACCAGCTCGATCCCGTACTGGTGCAGCAGGCTGTGGCCCTGATCGAGTCGGCGCAACGCATCGCCTTGCTCGCTCACGAGAATCCCGATGGCGATTGTCTTGGCTCGGCGCTCGGCTTCGCTCATATTCTCCAAATGCTGGGCAAGACCTGCGTACCCGCGTGCGCCGATCCCGCGCCCCGGTCATTTGCCTTCTTGCCAGGCATAGAGCTATTGCAAAATACGCTGGGTGACGAGAATTTTGACCTGGTGATTGCGCTGGATGCGGGCGAGTTGAGCCGCTACGGATCTCTTTACCTGCAGCATCAAGCCTTTCTTGATGGCGCGACCATTCTCAATATCGATCATCACATTAGCAGCCTGGGTTGCGGACAGGTCAATATTATCGATCCTACCTGCGCCGCGACTGGCGAACTGCTGGTGCTTTTGCAGCATCAGGCAGGGCTACCCCTCAATCAGGAGGCCGCCACCTGCCTTCTCACCGGGATCATTACCGATACGGCTTCCTTTCAATACACGAGCACCACTCCCCGTACAATGGAGGCCGGAGCCTGTCTGTTACGCGCGGGAGCTGTACCGGAGACGATTGTCAAACCAATTTTTCGCACCCGCCCACTCGCTCAAGTGCGTCTCCAGTCTGCGGTAATCGCCAATGCTCGTACCTCCTGTGAAGGCCGCCTGATCTGGTCTTACGCCACTGAGGAAACCCTGGCAGCGACAGGTGCTCTAGAGGAGATGGACGACAATTCATCGGGCATGCTACGCGATATCGAGGGTGTGCAGATCGCGGCGTTTTTTAAAAACTACGGCGAGCCAGGTCAGACACGGCTGAGCATGCGTAGCGCGGCCCCTTACAATGTGGCCGAGTTCTGTATGCGCTTCGGCGGCGGTGGCCACGCCCGCGCAGCAGGCGCAACCATTTACAAACCACTGCCAGAAGCAATGGCGCTGATCGTGGCGGAGCTGGAGAAAGAATTACAAAGGACGTAAGATTTCTGCGTATGGACGGCATTCTCAATCTCAACAAAGCAATCGGCATGACCTCGCACGATGTCGTAGCCAGAACGCGCAAACTGCTCAAACAAAAGCGCGTGGGACACGCTGGAACGCTCGATCCCGCCGCCAGTGGCGTACTGCCCATTTGCGTTGGTCAGGGGACGCGCGTGGCGGAATACTTGAGCGAAAGCGGCAAAAGCTATCAAGCTGAGATCCTCTTTGGCATCGTTACCGACACCTACGATACAGAGGGTAGCGTCGTCCGTACCGCTGACACCTCCGACCTCTCTCTTGCCCATATCGAGGCAACGCTACCACATTTCCTGGGTGCGCAAATGCAGCTGCCCCCGCGCTACTCCGCGATCAAACTCCAGGGCCAGCCCGCTTACAAACGCGTGCGCTCTGGAGAAGAGATCACGCTAGAGCCGCGTCCCATTGAGATCTATCAGCTCCATATCCTGGCATGGCAGCCGCCCAGGCTTACGCTTGAGATCGAGTGCAGCAAGGGCACTTACATTCGCTCCCTGGCCTACGATCTCGGTGAGCTTCTGGGATGTGGAGCACATCTCGCGGCCCTGGTACGCACGCGTAGCGGTCCGTTCGCCCTCTCAGAGAGCATCACCCTTGAGCAACTGACAACAGCAGTCGAGCAAGCCACAGTGCAAGAACTGCTCTGCCCTCCCGATATCGTACTCCAGCACTATCCAGCTCTCCGGCTCGATGCCGCAACGACTGAACTCGTGCTTCACGGCAATGCCTTTCGTTCTGCGGAAATTTTCCAGCCGCCCGCAGAACTGGCTCGCGTCTATGATGCCGCAGGACGCTTTCTCGCCATTGCCGCCTGGAACGCCGAACAACAGCTCTGGCAACCCAAAAAAGTCTTTAGCGAGCATCTTGCCTGACCCCTACACATCTTTTCGAGATTATGATTGAATTGGCAGCAGTTGCCTCAAACCGCAAAAGAGAGCCATTTCTCGCTAGAAGATGTAGTGCGCCTGTGTGCTGGCCTATGGAGGCTATTCCCTGCTCCGGCGTATAGTCGTTTGCAGAATGGAGAGACGCAATGGGGCGATCCTCAGGCTGGGAGGATACGCGGAAGCTGGAGCAATAGTTTTATATCACCCGACAGACGCAGCCGACGTGTGAGCACAGCGCGTTGCTGATTGAGTTGACCCGTAGCAATACGAACCCAATCGGCAGCGCTACAATACAGGGTCAGTCGCGCCTGTGCATGCTTGCCAGTACCCACCTGCGGCGTTTCGCCAGGGCGAAGTTCCAGGTAGCGAGGTTCAGCCTCGTCAAAAACCCACTGGATCGTGCAGGGAGTGCGTGGATGTCGCGCCCGCGTCCAATCCGCTATATAGGCCACGCTGGCAAAGAGCGCATCCATGGACTTCTCGTTGATGCATGGCTCCTCGTCAGTGCCAAGAATGTGACCTTCGATCAGGTTCACAAGACGATCAGCCTGCTCCATTGGTGGATCTGCATAACCAATTTTTACCAGCGCCTTGACCTCCGATGGTTCTATACCAGCTCGACGAAGTTTGGTTTCAATGGAACGCAGTCCAAAGGCGAAAACTTCCTGGGGAGGGTTGCCCAGACACGTAACATAGTTCCAGTCACACGCAGGCGGCATGAAAACGCCAGCGGCCCAGGGTAGCACGAGATCGAGCATTTCAATCGCGGCTGTTTTGCAGGCAGGATCGCTGGTGACAAGTTCACGCAGGAGTTGCATACCAAATGCAATATGGCGCGACTCATCGCGGGCGACCATGTTGATACCCTCTTTGAAAGCAGGAAAGAGACCTGTTCTGCTGGCATAGTCGCGCAGGTAATGCTGTCCGGTATGTGCGAGCATACCCTCGACAACCAGATGGTAAATCGCGATGCCCTGAGCTAGCAGTGGCAGAGAGCCGGGGTTGAGGCGCAAGCGATCAGAGACGTGGTCCAATTCTGTAAAAACCTGCTTATAGCCCCAGGTCAGATACGGATGGGTCATAGAGAGCGTGCTGCGATAATCCTGACCAATCTGGCAGACCTCACGCATGAAACGATCAAAGAAGACATGATGACGTGCCTCATCGGCAATCTGGGTCGCCAGGTAGATGCGGTCTTCATAGCGCGGCGCAGCGTTCAAAAATGGGGCAAGGGTGACAGTGACGGACTCTTCGCCATCGAGAAACATGGCGCAGTTCCACAAAATTGCACGCTTTTGCTGTTCCGTGTGCCGCTCTTGCCAGTCTTGAGCATCCTGGCTGAAGTCGAGATCTTTCGCACTCCAGTTATTTTCCTCCCAAAGCCGGTAGAGGCGATCCCGTTCAATCGGCACGCTTGTTTCGGAATCGATATCGATAAAACCGTTCTGTTCGCTGGCTTCGGTCGTCATGCGGGCTCTCCCTTTATTGAACAAATGCCGTCTCACTCAGCCAGAGCATGGCTCAGAAAGTGGAGAAACGTGCAAAAACCTCTAAAAATGACTGACTATCAGTCATTTATCTTTAATACTATACTGCGAGAAAAGCATTTTGTCAAGGGAGGTGATTTTCGGGTTCTGGGAACGATTAAGAGACTCCCAGGGCCTGACGGATGAAGCGAGAGGCTTCCGCAATATACACTTCCGGGGGAATAGCAGAGCGATACACGTAGCACTGGTCAGCGGAATAGTAAATCACACCGACGATGAAAACCGCAGTGACCTGCGAATTGATACTAAGGTTGACCATCCCAGATTCCTGCGCTCTCTGAATCATCTCGGCGATCAGAGAGTGATAGGGTGAGAAGATACGCGAATGTGCCTTTTCGGCCTCATTCCAGCATATACCGGAATGAACGAGCGCCAGGATATCACGGTACTGGCCCATGATATCAAAGGCAGCCTGGACGCTACGATCAATCATCTCGCCCAGGTTTTTCGCCTCGGCATACGCAGCACGCAGAGCTTGTTCAATGCTTGTCTGCATTTCAGCCGCCAGATTCACCACCAATGAGATTTTAGAGGGGAAGTAAAGATAAAACGTACCCTGGGCTACCCCGGCGCGTGCAACAATTTCGGAGATTGTCGTGGCCTCAAAGCCTTTCTCGGCCAGGACTTCACGGGCAGCCCTCAACAGTTCCGCGCGGCGAGCCTGCATTTTTGAATGTTTTACTGACATGTGCTGGACGCTTTTTCCCATATGAGTTTGACCCGTTCTTGTAGAACGCTCGAACGTGGAAGTTGAGCCTGGAGAAAAACGTGAAAACGACGTTTGTGAGAGATATACACCTTCAACCGATTTGTCACTATTTAACATCTATGGTAAGAGTATATGAGAAAATAAAAAAATTGTCAAATATCATCTAGTTTCATTAATATTTCTTCTATTGATAAATAAGAGCGGCTTATATAATTTAAATAACAACATCTTATATTGCGATTATAAAACGGTTGTGACTCCCACCCTTGCGAGGGAAACGAGAAGATATAGGGAGGTGAGACAGTCTCCTGCTTCCAGCACGACCAATGCCAAAGCCCCTCCCCCACACAAGAGACGAACTCCGGCATTGACTACGAATCGCCTGGTGTCAGACAAATGGCGACACAGAACAGTTCGTTTCTGGCTGAGCAGCTACCTTTAGCTCTGGCGAGTGAATGTGCCAACAAACTGCGTCTGGGTATGCACTGTAAAAAGATCGGTGAAAGAGGTTGCGCCCACAAGGGTAACGTTGCCCGATGAATCGACACGACTACCTGTAATTTGCGTCCCGGCAGAGGTAGTAACCGTGCTGTCGGTGCTCAGGGCACCAGGCGCTGTCGTCACCGATCCCTGGATCAGTGGCACATGAGTGAGCGTCAGGGTACCATTTAATGTGAGCGCGCCGGTTGAGGAATTGAAGCTTCCAGGGGTGCTGGATGGTGTGGCCTTCGAAACCGTGATGGTGTTCCCGGTCGAAGGATCATGTACCGCGAAAGCTGCATTCAAAGAGTAGGTGCAGATAGCACCAGAAGAGGAATTGAGCTTAACCGTGATGTTGGCAACCTGAGTTGATGTAGCCGGACCGGGAAACAGGGAATTGTCTGACCATACGGTGACACCTCCTATCGGTGCTGAGAGAAGCCAGGTCTGGTCGGCGGTGCAGGTAGCAGCAGCTTGAGCTGGGTGTGCCTGTTGAGCAAAGGCTGGCAAACTGAAACCCAAACCGAGAGCCAGACAGAGAGGGATCGTGATGACTAGAAACCTGAACATACGGGAGGCCTGCCTACAAGTCGTGCTGACAACTTCCTTAGTAGTGTGCCGCATAGAAATCTCCTTTGAGAATGATGAGAGGCTCTTTGCCCTCTGAAATAAACAACATTGGTTGCGCTACAGAGGCCTCATACGGTAGATTGTCTGTCTGCCTTGCTTCCTGACTAAGATCGTGTGCTCGACGCCACATGATCTTTTCACCCAAACTTTATGACTGACTGTCAGTCAATTTTTACTCTTCACCATCATACCATACACTTTTTGTCTTTTCAAGGGATAATGAGGTAAGATTAGGATATCTGCGAAAATGATAGATATTCATGTGAAAAAAATACGAAATGCATCAGCTATAACACGAGAAACAGATACTATCTCCTTGACAAACATACATCCTCTCAGTATAGTTAAATAATAACTGACAGTCAGTCATATTTCGTAGGACATTCGCTGTCTCTCTCATTTGTGGGGGATTGTCAGACGACATCCTTTCCGCTAAAAGCCAGCTCGGCGGAGGGGAGGAGGAGAAACAACCATGACTGATTCCCAGGAATCGGGGATGAGCGAGTTCGCACACCCACCCAAGAGCATTCACGTAGCTGGTGATGAAATCAGCACAGCCCCGGAAGAGATCACGGAAAAAATGGGCCTGCCACGCGCTCCAAGGCGGCCAGACTTGCGGTCCCACCTGCGATCAGGTTGGGCAGCGTTCCGCCTGTGGCGATTACGGCGTCCTTTCTGGGGGTCGATCTTGATGCTGCTCGCGAGTCTGCTCATGCTGGCAGGTCCCTTGACGCTGCTGAGCTCGACGTTTCTTCCCGGCAGCGCAGTCCCGATGGCTCTGTTGGTCGGTAGTCTGATGCTGGTCATGGCGTTGGCTCAGCTTTTTGTGCCAGCTCATGCCCTTATTACAGGACTGATTGGTATTGTTCTTTCCATCGTCTCTCTGATCACAGGCAGCTTTGGAGGACTTGGAATCGGTATGATCATCGGCATCCTGGGCAGTGCTCAGGGAGTTGCCTGGGAAGCAAATGCTCGTTCCTTGCCCACTAGAAGCAAAAAGTCTGGCAGACGCAGAAAGGCCGCTCAGCGAAAACCGCCGCTGAAAGATTGAATAAGGAAGGAATGTGTCTCATGGAAGACGAAAACGCAGGAACTTCGAGTCTGGAGCAGGAACCAGAGGTCGAGCAAGCACCCCTGGTTGGCAAAACACGCCGTCTCGTTTACTCACTCACCCTCTTAGTATCGTTCACGCTTTTGATTATTCTCGGCGCTTTAGTTGCTAACGGCGCGGTCGGGGTAGCAGCAACCCTGCCCGGTACGTTCAACATCAAAGCGACAAGCATAACCGGCACTGGCTTCGACTTGACTCCTGGTGTCATCAATGGGAAGCCCGTAGCCATCAACACGCTGGCAACTGCTTCGATTAGCAACGAGGTCATCACGAAAACGGTCTCGTTGGGAGGTGGAATCGTCGTTACCGTGACCATCACTTCGGGAGGTGGCTCTGGTGGCCCAGCGACGGCGTCACACCTGGTAACGGACATCATTAACCAGGGAGCAGATTCAGCCACGCTCAAGAATTTCAAGCTTACCGATGTGCCTACCCCCTTAGATTTAGTCGAGCAAACGGCAAGCTCGGCAACGCTGACGAATGTCTCTATCGACTCGCCATTCCTTTCGGCAAGCAGTATCACACTGCCGAATCTCTCCATTAATATCTCGTTCACCACGACGTAGAGTCCACGTTTCTGGGTTGGTTGTGTGATGTGGGGAACACGAAATACAGAAAACAGAAAGTAGAAGCCTCTTGAGGCACATGACAAAGAAGCAGGATACTTGTCCTATCCTGCTTCCACTTGTGTTGCACAACAGTAGTTCCCTGACTCAGATAGCGCCAGACTCCCCCTTCGGTACAGTTGCGAGCACGCACGACCTGTGATACTATAAGCGAGAGAGTGGTAAAGAACCATACCAGTCCCTCCAGCAAGCCATTCCTTAAATAGCAAGAGGCCAGGAGTAGTTCTACGATAGATGATGGAATATACAACAACCATAACAGCCAACGAACCTATCGTCATCACCATCGGTAATTTTGATGGCATACATATAGGACATCAGCGCCTGCTGCACGAACTCAATACGATGGCACAGGCCCTTCAGAGTAAACCCGCTATGCTTACGTTCTCGCCACACACCCTTATGGTGGTGCGCCCGGATATCTACGTGCGCTATTTGACTACGCTCGAAGAAAAACTGGCATTGGCAGCACGCTACGGCAACGTTCATGATACGATTGTGGTCAAATTCACGCCGGAAGTCGTGGCGATGAGCGCGGAAGCATTTATGGATAGCTTGCGGGCAAACTTTACGCTTAAGGGGCTGGTGGTGGGTGAAAACTTTAGTCTTGGCCGCAATCGCATGGGCGATGTCACCTTTCTGCAACAGTATGGGCAACAACATCAGCTGCAAGTCCGCATTCTTTCGCTGGAAGAGGCGGCGGGCAACCGCATCAGCAGCACGCGCATACGCGATCTGGTGAAAGAAGGCGATATTAGCGCAGCTAATAAGCTGCTGGGACATCCTCTTATTGTGAGCGGCATCGTCAGACACGGCGATGCGCGTGGGAGGCTGATTGGTTTCCCTACCGCCAATTTGCTCCCCGATCCGCACAAACTTTTGCCCGCTGACGGCGTATATGCAGTAAGAGTTTCTGTCCAGGATGGGTCAGATAGTGACTCGAACCATGCCTTTACCGTCTATAACGGTGTAGCAAATATAGGGGTACGCCCGACATTTAATCAGACAGAACGACTGGTAGAAGCACATTTGCTCGATGTTGATCTTGACCTGTACGGAAAGTTTATCTCTATTGAATTTATCGCGCACTTACGGAATGAGCGACGCTTCTCCGGCATTGATGCCTTGAAAGCGCAGATCTCCTCCGATGTGCAGGAAGCACAGCAGCTTCTCACCTAAGATTTTAAATTTAAGGAGAGAGAGCATTGAAAGCTCGCCAGAACCCGCTCACAAAAGTTGAAACATTTATCCAACGGATGGTCGAAGGACCATTCGCACTCCTCTTCCCTTCGCGGGTAGAGCCGGTCGAGCTTATGCGCAAACTGGAACGCGCGATGGAAGATAATACGTTGCTGCAAGGTGAAGGCCGCCGCCTGGCACCAAACATCTACGACATTTACTTAAGCATTAAAGATCATCAGCAATTATCAGCCAGTCAGGCCATGCTTATTCGCGACTGGCAAAACAATCTGGTCGATTTTGCGCGCCATCGCCACTATACTCTGAGGACCATGCCGGTTATTCGTCTGCATGCGGAAAGCTCGCTACGCACTGGCGAGGTGCGCATCGAAACAGAACTGGCGGATCGTCAGAGCGGCGGAGAAGGCGCGATGGCAACTCAGGCCCTCAGCGCCGAACAGCTCGCAGCCCTACGCGCACAATTGCCACCAGGACAACAGTTGCCAGGCATCACCAACCAACCAGCTATGCCTGCGCAACCAAGCGAGGCTAGCAATCCCAACTGGCAAAGTATGCCTAATGTCCCGCCACTGCCCCAGGCATGGCTGACTATTCGCATGCCTCAGGGCGGCCAACAAGTCTATCGCATTGAAAAGTCTATCATTAATATCGGTCGTCAGCTTAGCAATGATATTATTGTTGAGGATAAACGCGTCTCACGTTATCATGCGCAAATCAAATTTCAGCCCGATGGACAGTTTGTGATTTTTGATCTTGGCAGCACCAATGGCATCACAATTAATAATACACCGCAGATGCGTCAGCACGTCCTGCGCAACGGTGATCGCTTCATTATCGGCAGTTATAATTTTTTCTTTGAAAGAAGGTGAGATTATCGCCTTATGCCATTACAGATAGACTCTTTTTTATTAATCTTGCGGCTGCTGTTAATCGTTTTGCTTTACCTTTTTCTGATGCAGGTGGTAATTGCGATTACGCGCGATCTGCGTAAAACAGCAACGGTGAACTCTGAGGCAGGCGCTCGCTTGCCTCCTGTGGTCGGACATCTCGTTGTGGTTGATAGTGGTCCCAGCAACGTCCAGCCGGGCACCAGCTTCAATCTGGAGCCGCGCACGTCTATCGGACGCGGCCCTACCAATACGATTCAGCTCACGGACAATTTCATTTCCGGCGAGCATTCGCGCCTGTGGTATAACAACGGGGTCTGGTACGTTCAGGATGCGGGCAGCGTCAATGGCACATATGTAAACAATCAGCCAGCGCGTGAGGCACTGATGGCAAAGGCTGGCGATATTATTCGCGTCGGCTATATTCAGTTCAAGCTGGCTCAGTAATAGCAATGGCGACTCTTCAGAGTTGTCCTGGAAGGAAGATGTAGATGGTAAGTCGATCTCCCGGAAAGTTCCGCGGCTATCGTTGGAAGGAACTTGGATTACTCATCGTTCCTTTTCTGATCCTGCTCCTGGCGATGACGCAACTGCTGCTGGCAAACGCCGATCCGCAATCATCGCTCAATGTCAGGAACCTGCCAACCATCGAAGGCCTTATTCCTGTGATCGGCCTGATTGCCGCCCTGGTTGGCATGAACGTTCTCTTTAGCATCTTCTTCCGCAAAGCTGACCAGATTTTACTGCCGCTCGTTGGTCTGCTCAGTGGTATCGGCGTTTTGATGGCGACGCGTCTGGGGCCAGACCTCGGACCATTTCCCGATCCCGCGCTCGGTTCGCGTCAGCTTCTCTGGGTGCTGCTCGGCATGGTGATCTGCGTTGGCACAATCTTCGCGCTCCGCAATATCAACTGGCTCTTGCGCTACAAGTATACGGCGGCGCTTTTCGGCATCCTGATGGTCGGCATCACCCTGATCAATACACTCCGCGTGAAAAATCTCGACAGCCCAACTCACGACCAGTTAAATATCGGTCCCTTTAATTTTCAGCCCTCCGAACTGCTGAAAATTTGTATCGTGATCTTCTTCGCCGCTTACCTGAGCGAGAACCGCGATATCCTGGCAGGAGGGAGCCTACGCCTCGGTCCACTTCGCCTGCCGCCGCTGCGTCAGCTCGGCCCAATCGCCTTAATGTTGGGATTGGCGTTGCTACTCTTCCTTTTTGTACGCGAGCTTGGCCTGGCGCTGCTGATTTACGGCATTTTCCTGAGCATGATCTACCTGGGCACCGGAAAAATGGGCTACGTGATTAGCAGCTTCCTCATTTTTGTCGTTCTCGGCTTTATCGGCTACACTCTCTTTTCCTATGTCCGGGCACGTTTTGCTGTGGTTACTTTCAACGTGATTGATTGGCAAAATTGGACCCAGCAACAGCAAGATTTTGCGACAAACGCAGGTCTCCAGATTGTGCAAGGGCTGATTGCCCTTTCCAGTGGGGGCATTATTGGGGCCGGGCTGGGCCTGGGCCATCCAACGTTTGTGCCAGTAGTGCAGTCCGATATGGTCTTCACTGCACTGGGCGAGGAACTGGGATTGGCAGGGCTTTTTGCCATTGTTGGCCTCTATCTGCTGATTACGTATCGCGGCTTCCGCATTGCCATCGAGGCAACTGATCCCTTCAGTCAATTGCTGGCAGCAGGTCTGACCTCGATTTTCGCCATTCAGGCCCTGATTATTGCGGCTGGCAATATGAAGTTTCTACCGCTCACGGGTATTCCCTTGCCCTTCTTGAGTTATGGCGGTAGCTCGATCTTTGCCAACTTTATTATTATCGGTATGCTTTTGCGTATCTCTTACAATACGGCTGTGGAGCGCGATGGCACCACATAAAGTACTGGGCCATCGCATTCTTATTTGTATCTTCACGCATCCCATGCTATACTGCCCAAATACTAGCAGATTATTGCGAAGAGTCAGTGGGAAGGTTTATGGGCCAATATCAGCTATGGTTGCAATATCGAGAGATTGACCAACAATTACATACAGAGTTAGAGAGCCTCACAAGAGATTTAGCTCAACTCCAGGAACAGGCCAACCGCCTGGAGGTAGCTGATTCCTCATCCAGCAATCTCATTCTTCAGGCGCTTGCCCAGTATCTGAAACCTGAGATCCAGGCTGCAAGCGAGCCAGGCGTTGCAAGCAATAACGGCTTGCCAGCCAGCCAGCCAGCGTTGCAGCCGCCACAAGCCTCGCTCAAGCCGTCTGAAAAGAATGGCGCGGCTACACACTCAGAAACGGTTTCGCCTGCGCTTTTCGCCTGGAGCAACCTGCCAAATTTCGATACTGGCAAAATACGCGGACCGGACCCATCGCCTACCGCCAGCTCTCAGGCTCACCCTCACTCCGAATTTGACCTCCTCCCGACCGATATGAATACGTTTTTTCATACGCACTCGCACACCGCGCCACAACTTAAACTCCCCTGGTGGCTACGTAATACGACGCTTGTGGCTCACCAGCAGGCCAGCGAGCCGGTAGGAGCGCAGCACAGCGTTGGGCAGATAGACCAGCAGAGTATGCGCACGAACCAGTTGGTGCAGCGCTGGTTAGTACGCTGGCGCAAACGTAGTGGAGACGTGCCTGACTCCCAGGAGGTGCAGAGATGAATAAAGCCTTGAATCATCTCTTTACGCAACTGCCCTCTCAGGACGTGGAGCAGTTTCATCAGAGCTATCAACGTTGGATGCTGGAACAGCAGATTGAGATACAACAATCCCAGATCGCGGTTTTAGAGCAAAAGATTGCACAGAACGCCGCATTGATGGAACAGCTTCGCCCCTCCGCCATTGCGCTCTCCACCCTGGCACAATTACAGGCTAGCGGAGTTGAGGATATCGCACTGCTCGATCAGATGCTTGAGCGCGGCGAGACATGGCTCGACCGCACCATGCAGCACCTTGAATATTGCGAGCGCATGGACCTGATCGGTGAAAGCCATACCGAATGGTGCAGACACGCCCTTGAAGGAGCCTATGACTGGATTGAATCGCTTCAGCAGAAAGAGACAGGCGAGACCAGTACAACATCGACTCCAGAAGAGGCCGACTCATCAGCCGCCACCGCCGAGATTACAGAAGACCTGCTCCTCCAGAAGCTGATGAGCGAAGGAGATACAGACAATACGCACCTGCTACAGCCCAGAATTACTGCTCCCCTGCCCACTCTTGATGAGCTATCACCAGAAACCGGCAATACCGTCACTGATATAGAGGAGCTTCCAGCTACCGCTGAGACGATAGAACCTGCCGAAGCACTTGCTGAAACTATGAAAATCAGCACCGCAACCACCTCAGAGCTGACGGAAGCCAGCGACTCATTGGTAGAAACCGCCGCAGAAACCATTGCAGCAATCGAACCTGTCGCAGCAAACGCGGCTGAACCTATCGAGGAAACAGACACGGCCATAGAGCAGGACAACGTTGAACCTGTCGCTTCGTCCGTCCTCGAAGTCACTGAGCCAGCAATCAGTCAAGTGGTCAGCGATGACGAGGATGGAGCAATCCATGAGCCTGAGCAGGACGAACAGATCGAAGAGATCACGGCTACCGACGAAAGCGACACTACTGCCACCCTCGTTGAAGGGATGGATCGGGAAGCTGAGATCGTAGAGTTGGTGCAGGTTGAAGATGGTGCTGATGAGGAACCGACAGAGGTTCTGTCAGCCATCACTATTGAGCCTGCAACGGATGTCGTTGCTGACGAGACGACAATAGCAGATAGCAC
>DASTZT010000550.1:0-5065 GCA_035764225.1 Ktedonobacteraceae bacterium | reverse complement strand
AACATCCCTCCCTATCATTCTCAAGGGCATTCTTACAGCAGAGGATGCAGTGCTGGCAGTCGAGCACGGGATAGAAGGTATCGTTGTCTCCAATCATGGTGGCCGTCAATTGGATAGTGTTGCAGCGAGCATCGACGCATTGCCTGAAGTCGTCGAGGCTGTCGAGGGGCGATGCGAGGTCTATCTGGATGGAGGGATACGTCGTGGCACGGATATTCTGAAAGCGCTTGCTCTAGGGGCGCGGGCTGTTCTGGTAGGGCGGCCAATTCTTTGGGGATTGGCGGTGAATGGAGCAGAGGGGGTACGTCATGTACTTGAACTACTGCGGGCGGAACTTGAACTTGCAATGATGCTTGCTGGTTGTCCTACATTACATAGCATCAACCACTCTCTTGTAAAGATAAAGTGAAAAAGAGGAATGAAGTAAGAAGGGGTTTTAGTTCTGGAAACGCTGCGCACCGGGTCACATCCTCAACAACAAGAACACGTAAAGGCGTATTTTCAATTTCAGTCGTCGTACTGGCAAGATGTATACACCATTCGCGGTGTCCAGGCGGAGATTATTCGGGATCGCCATACCGCTATACTCAACTGGATAGATGATCTCGCGCTTGCGCCAGGCTCCCAGGCGATGGAGATCGGCTGTGGCGCTGGTTTCATGGCAATTGCGCTCGCCCAACGCAGGCTCCACGTTTATGGCATCGATTCAGCAGAGGCGATGATTGACCAGGCACGTCAGAATGCAGGAGAGTCCGGCACGGCTCCAGCCTTGCTCTCCTTCGAGGTCGGTGATGTTTATTCCCTGCCATATAAAGACGCATCATTCGATCTGCTGACGGCAATTGGGGTTCTCCCCTGGCTCGATAAGGCAGAACTGGCAGTGCGAGAAATGGCGCGTGTCACAAAGCCAGGGGGCTATATCATCCTCACCACTGCCAATCGCGCGGGGCTGGCTAGCCTGCTAGATCCGCTGATAAGCCCGGTGCTGCGGCCCCTCAAACTGCGTGTGAAAAGAGTGCTTGTTCGTCTGGAGCTTCGTCAGCCGTCACCAGCTATGGTCTTCCATAGCAACAGCAGCATCGAAAGCCTTCTTCGGCAGATGGACCTTGCCAAGATCCAGGAAATGACGCGCGGATTCGGTTTTTCTCTCTTTCGTCACGCGGTACTCCCCGAACCGCTCGGTGCTGTGCTCAATCGATGGTTGCAGCATCTCGCTGATCGAGGGGTGGTCGGCCTTCGCTCTACCGGCATGGCCTATATCGTTATGGTGAGAAAGGTATCTCAACCTCCCACACCATGAACAGATGCTAAAGAAGGCGTCTGAGACATCCCCATCCTGGCATGACGTAATAAGGGGAGAACTCACTCATGGCCGATACGATCAGTACACCCCGCGTGGTGCTTATCACGGCACCCATCGAAACCTCCTGGTTAGAGCGATTGCAGAAGCTCTCACCAGACCTTGATATACGTCGATGGCCGCCCTCTTCTGAGGGGGAGATGCCTGATGATCTGTGGCAGCAGGTAGAGGTTCTCTACACCTCGTTCGCTACCAGATTGCCGCCTCCAGAACACACCCCTCAGTTGCGCTGGGTGCAATTATACTCGGCTGGCCCTGATCCTCTTCTCAATGATCCCCTCTTTTTGAGTCCAGTCGTCTTCACCACCACAAGTGGCATTCATGCCGTCACAATGGCTGAGTACGTTTTTACCGTGCTGCTCGCCTGGTTTCATGAGCTTCCCCGCATGCTCAAACACCAGCAGCAAGGGCAATGGCCGTCAAGCACGGATCGTAGTTCTCTGTTCGTAGGAGAAGAATTGTGGGGAAAAAGTATCGCTATCGTGGGGTATGGAAGTATTGGTCGCCAGGTAGCGCGACTGGCTAAAACGTTTGGGATGCGCGTGCTGGCAATGCAGCGAGGAACTGACCACCGTGATCACGGTTTTCAATTCCCCGGTATAGGTGATCCGGAAGGAATATTACCTGATCACTTTTATACGCCTGAGCAGTTATATAGCCTATTGCGCGAAAGCGACATTGTGGTTATTGCTGTACCTTTGACTCCAAACACGCGGGGAATGTTTAATGAAGCAGCCTTCCATGCAATGAAGTCTACTGCCTTCCTGGTGAACCTCGCTCGCGGTGACGTGTGTGATGAAGTGGACCTCGTTCGTGCCCTGAGCGAAAAGCAGATTGCCGGAGCTGCTCTGGATGTCTTTCATATCGAACCGCTTCCTTCCAATCACCCGCTGTGGCATCTCGATAACGTCTTCATCAGCCCCCATGTTGCAGGTCTTACTTCACATTACAGCGAACGCGCTGCAATGATCTTCGAGGAAAACCTACGCCGCTATCTGAGCGGCGACCCTCTCTACAACGTTGTGAACAAAGAGCGAGGGTATTGATATTTCAAGCCTCTATTGCGGACCGCAGCACGAAACCTAACCTTCATCTCAGACACCACCCATTCTGCACCAGGACTTGTTATGCTAGCTACGTAATCATGACCAGGGAGCGGCCTGTACATGATGAGAGAGTCGCCAGGTCGATGTCGCGTAAGCAGCTATTTCAAGCTGCTCTACAAAATGTCTGCAAGGAGTCAGGGTGTGGAAAAGCTCGCTATCCCATCTTTTAAGCAACAAAAACAGGTAAACGCCTATTTTCAGGCCGAATCGACCTTCTGGAAGGACGTTTACAGCAGCAGTGATGTATACGCCCAGATTCACCAGCTTCGTCATGTAACCGCGCTCACCTGGATCGATAGACTATCCCTGGCACCTGGCTCCAGTGTGTTGGAAATCGGCTGTGGGGCGGGCTTCATGGCAATTGCCCTTGCCCAGAAGGGTCTCCATGTCCAGGCTATAGACTCTACGGAAGCCATGATAGAGCAAGCACAACGGAATGCGCAAGGAAGTGGGGGCACCGAGTCGCTCTCCCTGGGTATGGGCGACGTTTCGGCCCTGGCATTTGATGACGCTTCTTTCGATCTGGTGGTTGCACTTGGCGTCATTCCCTGGCTGGAGACGCCGGAATTAGCAATACAAGAAATGGCGCGTGTGATAAAGCCGGGGGGACATCTCATTTTTACTGCTGATAACCGCTCTCGTCTGAACGCTTTGCTTGACCCCCTGTTAAATCCCTTGCTTGTGCCACTCAAACGACATATCAAGATTGCGTTTGCTCGTGTTGGAGTGCGTCAACTCTCGTCAAAAGATGTGGGGGCGACCCCCCATAGTCGCCGATTTATCGATCAGGCTTTAATGCAGGCACATCTCGCAAAGACGCAAAGCAAGACCCTGGGATTCGGGCCATTTACACTCTTTCGCCAGAAACTGCTCCCGAATGGCTCCGGGAGCAAGCTCCACATCCGTTTGCAGTCTTTTGCTGATCGCGGGGTATTGGGATTCCGCTCTACTGGCGCGCACTACCTTGTTCAAGCCAGAAAGCCGATAAGTCCGTCTGTTGTGTGAATTAAAAAAAGTCAGGCAGCCTGGTTCTGATTCTGTCGCTGTATTATCAGTTGGAAATGGAGGTTTCACTAATGAAGGACACGAGCAGAGAACTGAGCACACAGGAATATCTACGATTGATTGGCGTAGCAGAACTCCCACCGTTGACCAGTCCGTTCGACCCAGGTTATGACCCGGCCACGCTCGAAAGTCATATTGCACAGAGTGCTCATCTCATGGTTGCCCTGAAGATTTCAATGGCATGCTGGCAAATCGCTGATGAAGCAGCGACCCGAAAGAAAATTGCAGTCGCTCGCGCTTACAAAGTCCCCACCGTTACAGGAGGCGGCCCTTTTGAAGTCGCTGTGGCTCAGGGACAACTTGAGGCGTATCTGGACCTGTGTGCCGGTCTTGGCATCACTCGTATCGAATGTGGAGAAGGCTTTACCGAGTTGACACTCGAACCGCGAACCATCGTCCATATGGCGCACGAGCGCGGGCTTGAAGTTCAGTATGAAATGGGGAAGAAGCACGAAGGACCATTTACCGATGAATCGCTGCAAGAGGCCATTGCGCGAGGCCACAGGTGGCTTGATGCTGGCGCTGTGCAACTCATTGTAGAGGCGCGCGAAAGTGCGCGTGGAGTGGGGACATTCGGAAACGATGGTTCCTTGAACGCTGCATACGCGGACCGCTTTGCTGAGGAATTTGGACTGGATATTGCCATGTTTGAGGCCCCCAACAAGCCCAGCCAGTTCGCCTTCCTTGAACATTTTGGACCCCACGTGCAACTGTGCAATGTGCGCCTGGAGGAACTGCTGCGCGTCGAAATCTTCCGACGCGGCCTCCATTCAGATGCCTTTGCTATGCCCAATCTGCGGCCCGTTCGCCCTGTCCTTGAAGTAGGTAGATAGGGGTATGTTATGCAAAAGACAGTAGTGATCGATTGTTTTCCCGAACATGTGGAGACCTATCGGAATGGTTATGCCATCGTAGCAGTTGATGTCATCCGGGCGACCACAACGGTTGTTACTGCTGTCGCCCTCGGTCGAAAATGCTTTCCATCGCCTACACTCGAAGCGACAGTCCCACTCGCAGCGAAACTTCCGAACCCGCTTCTTGTTGGAGAACTTGGTGGCAGCATGCCCTATGGCTTCGATCTAAACAATAGTCCGGCAGACCTTGCAGTGAGAACGGACATTCACCGGCCTATGCTCCTCCTCTCGACCTCTGGTACAAGAGTCATCTGTGGAGCCACAGAATCGCAGGCGATGTACGTTGCTTGCCTCAGAAACTATGCCGCTACAGCCGCTTATCTGGCAGCGCATCATCCAACGGTTGCCGTCATAGGCGCGGGGTCGAGAGGTGAGTTCCGTGAAGAGGATCAGCTTTGCTGTGCCTGGATTGCTGAGATACTCACCGGGATGGGCTATGAGCCACAGGATGCTCGAACGACTGAGATTATCGAGCAGTGGAGCGGCAAACCTGTCGAAGCGATTACTATCGGCGCAAGCGCTGATTACCTCCGCAACAGCGGACAAGTTAGAGACCTGGAGTACATTCTGGCCCACGTCGATGACCTCGATGAGGTCTATAGGTTCGAGCGTGGGCAGGT
>DASTZT010000549.1:0-6349 GCA_035764225.1 Ktedonobacteraceae bacterium | reverse complement strand
CCCATTAGTACGTCTGGCCAAACGCTTGACTCCGATGCTACCAACGCTGCGTGAAGATGTGCGTGACCCGGAGGCGCGGCGTCTCTACACGCGCGACGTGTATCGCTGGACGCCGATGGCTCCGGTGGAGAGCATGCTGCGCTACTTGCCCAGGCTGCGGGAAGAGTTGCCACTAGTCACAGCTCCAGCTCTGATTATGATCTCAACCCGCGATCACGTTGTGCCGCCTCGCGACGGGCGAGAAATTTATCGTTTGATTGGTTCGTATGAAAAACATCTGGTGACCTTTCGCCGCTCCTACCATGTTATCATGAAGGATCATGATCGCAAAGAGGTTTTAGAAAAGACGCTGGCCTTTATTCTGCGCCATGCCAGCAAGGCGTCCCAGAAGACCTCCCAGGCAGATCAATCGGCATAGACTGAAGCTGGCTCTTGTCCAGTGCGTATTGTGTATACTGGCACCGTTAATCGGTTTTATGGAGTTATAAAGCACCTTGACACAACAGGTAACTATCCCACCAGAACAGCCGCAAGAGCATAGATATCCAGGCCTGGACGGGCCGATTTCCAGAAAAGGCATCATCTCTCTATTAGGGATCATTGGGATGCTTTTGCTGCTTTTTATTGGCCTGGTGATCCATAATTTGCCTCAGGTGGTACAAATTCATAGTGCTCCTTCGGGGACCGCGCAGGCAAGTCAGGCACAAGTGGAACCGCAGGATACGCCGCCATCGCTGCAAGCTCCCGGCAACAGAGATCCGATTTTGTTACAGTTGCCATCGCAGCATTACCTGCTCTATGAACAAACAAATAATATTTATCTTGTTTCCACTGTGAATGGGGTTGCGCAAGCACTCTCCACGCCTGGATATAGCTACAATCGCGCTGTGCCTCCCATTATAACGCCTACAGGCCAGCTGCTCTATAGTGGTGATGGGCTGTGGATAACCGATATTTTTGGTGGAACCCCCAGGCAGATTGCTTCGCTGCTGCCAAAGCAGGTGATTACTTCGATGGTGCTGAGTAGCGATGGGACAACCATTGCCTGGAGTACCGAACCGGCTGATGGCAACGGCTCGATTGCGATCTACGCTGGTCCGCTCAGTGGAGCCTCGCTGGTCTACATGCAGTCGTCAACAGATTGTCCATGTTTTCGCATCTTCTCTTTTCTCAATGGACCGGGAGGAAAAGGTAACACGACGCTGATGCTGACCGATGATCGTGGCGATCATCACGAAGTGCAGTATGGCTTATGGACGCTGGATTTGACAAAAATTCCTGGAGCAGGGCCGCAGTTGTTGCTCGATGAAGATCCACAGCAGGGGCCGCTGAGCCTGGCACCCGATGGCGATACGTTGCTCTATTCTAGCTATGAAGGGGTCGTGCCTGCTCCAAGCGATGGCAGCGCACCGCCAGATATTGATGCTTTAACCTATGCCAATAGTCTCAATATGACAAGTATCAATGAAAAAGCACTCAGTTTAGGCCCTGCGCATATCATCCTGCCAGAACAGCATTCCCTGGCTAACAGCGCGGAATATCACTGGATAACGACGCCACTTTTCTCATTAGATGGGCATACGCTCATCTATATTGTGTTTTCCAACGATGCTCAAGCCCCTTTTAATCGTCATAGCGCCATGTATTCCGTGCAGATCAGCGGTTCTGGCTCACAACTGACCCTCTCTAAACCTGATTTGCTGGCGACATCAACATCACATTTTGTCGAGTTGGGGGCCTGGCTTGACGATCACATTCTTACGTACTATGCTGACAATAATATGTACGCGATTGATATTGACACAGGCGCAACTGCGACCATTGTGGAAACTAAGGCATATGCTCGTATCGTGGCCGTGCTCGCCCACAATCCGTGAAAAAGTCTGCGTCGGTATTAAGGTACGGAGAATAAACGTAGGGAGACGCCTGGATGAGCAAGCCGGGGAAACGTCTGTCTGCTTTCGCCCCGCTTTTCTCTCTGCTCTTCGGGCGCAAAGCAGAACGTTCTGCTTTATCAACGAAACAACGCTTACCGATACTCTATAATCCTCCTGCTCATGATAGAGATGCTTGGCATGCACGCTGGATCAAACAGGGGCAACTGTGGCGCTGGGAGGCGGAGATCACTGAGCAACGCAAGCAAGAACTGAGCAAGCTGCGTGCCATTGTGCCTGATATTAAAAAGGGGATATATCCTTTCAGGGGAGCAAAATTGAACCGGGCCGATGTCGAATGGTTGCTGGCAACGCATGAAAACGGGCGCGGACCGATTGATTGGGGCGATGAGAGCCAGCGGGATCGGCTCGGCCTTGATCTGCGTGGGGCCGACTTGCGCGAGGTGAATCTGCGTGGCTTACCCCTGGCCTGTATGCTTGGCGCTCTGCGCTGGGATGACTGGAAGATTGCGACTATCAACCAACGCGATATGGCCGCCATCCATCTAGAGGATGCGACCCTGAGAGAGACGCATCTGGAGCGGGCGCGACTCAATGGGGCCTATTTATCGGGAGCGAGTTTTAGAAATGCCTATCTGGAAGATATTCACCTGCTCCAGGCGCACTTAGAGGGGGCGGACTTCTTCAGGGCGCATCTAGAGTCAGCCAGCCTCAGAGATGCCTATTTGCAGGGGGCTGATCTGCGCCTCGTCTACTTCGATCATGCCACCAGCCTTGACAATATGGTGCTTGGTGATGAAAAGTTCGGCTTTGTCTCAATGGTCGATGTGCATTGGGGCGATGTCAATCTCTCTGTGGTAAACTGGGCCTCGCTTAAGATGCTAGGGAATGAGAGCGTAGCGAGACAGAAAAAGAGCAGGCGAGGGAGGGTCAAAGGGTCAGGAGAGCGTATTGAAGAATATCAAATAGCCGTTCGGGCCAATCGTCAGCTAGCGGTGGCGTTGGAGAATCAGGGGCTGAGCGAGGACGCGACCCGTTTCGCCTATCGAGCGCAGTTTTTGCAGCGCAAGGTTTTGTGGAAGCGACGTGAGCTGGGTCGATGGTTCTTCTCGCTGTTGCTGGCCCTGCTAGCTGGCTATGGCTATCGCATGTGGCGCATTATCGCGGCCTATCTCATCATTGTCTCGCTCTGTGCGCTGGCCTACTTTCTGCTCGGCTTCTATTATGCACCCCATTTGCCTTTACAGGTGGCATTTCTGGAAAGCATCACCGCCTTTCACGGGCGCGTCTTCTCTGGCGTATTCGCCTCGAATACCCCTCAAATCTGGGTCACGGCCTTTGAAGCCATCGCCGGGCTGGTGATTGAGGGCGTCTTTATCGCGATGCTGACG
Organism: Ktedonobacteraceae bacterium; assembly: GCA_035764225.1. Taxonomy (GTDB): domain Bacteria; phylum Chloroflexota; class Ktedonobacteria; order Ktedonobacterales; family Ktedonobacteraceae; genus DASRHT01. The sequence continues at coordinate 3,063 of DASTZT010000549.1, read as the reverse complement.
CAACGCTTTTTCGGGAAGTGAGCAACAGAACAAATATGGCCGAACGTATATTAACATTGGGCGAACTGAATCGCAGCACACTGGCTCGTCAGATGCTTTTGCAACGGGAAGAGATGCCAGCCCTGGACGCGCTCAAACAGCTTATAGCACTTCAGGCTCAACTGCCTAATCCGCCTTATATCGGCCTCTGGACGCGTTTGCACTCCTTTGAACGCGCTGAACTGGTCCACCTGCTGGAAAGCAGGCAGGCGGTGAGGGCAACGATAATGCGTGCTACGCTGCAACTACTGGCAGCAGAGGATTATCTTCTGCTGCGCTCCGCTCTTCAGCCTGCTCTGACCCGTTCCCTGTCGGCCTTTTTTGGCAAGCAGGCACAGCAGTTGCCCATTGACCAGTTCATGCGTGCGGCCTGCGATTATATCCAGGAGCGGCCACGCACGTTCGTCGAAATACGTGCTCAACTCACCGAACTATTCCCTGGCGTCGATCCAGCTCTTTTAGCATATGCGGTGCGTATGCACTTGCCGCTTGTTCAGCTTCCACAAGGTGGCTTTTGGGACTTTACCGGTAGTCCCACGATGACCCTTGCTCCCACCTGGCTAGAGCGACCACTTGCTGATGCTGAAGAGGGCCTGCGTAGCCTTGTCATGCGTTATCTAGCGGCTTATGGCCCGGCAACGGTCAAGGATCTTCAAAGCTGGTCAGGGCTTACCGGACTAAAGGATGTCGTGAAAGCATACAAACCAGCGTTGCGCACCTTCCGCGATGAGCAGGGCAACGAACTGCTTGACCTCATCGATGCTCCCATACTGGATGCCTCAACTCCTGCTCCCCCTCGCTTTCTGCCAGAGTTTGACAACCTGCTGCTCGCCCACGCCGACCGCAGGCGGATAATCGCCGACGAATACCGCGCCTCCGTTTTTCTCACCGTTGGCCGGGTGCGGGCGACATTCCTGATCGACGGCTTTGTAGGCGGGACGTGGAAGGTCGAGCAAGCACGCAAAACGGCGAGATTGATAATAGAGCCATTTAAGCCACTCGCTACCAGCATGCGTGCTGAACTGGTGGAAGAAGGGGAACGTTTGCTGCGCTGGATTTACAACGATGCGGAGGCGTTCGAGATTCATGTTGTCGAAATGTGAGGCTTGAGATCAAAAAGCACTAGAAGCATATATGTAACTTTAATTCACATTGTAACTTTGCTGTAACTTGCAAGAATATCTGTGATTAGCTTATACTAAAGCGAGTATTGAGGTAGGTTAGGAGGACGCGATGAAGACGTTTTGGGAAGATTTGGGATATACAGTGGAGTGCGGCGAGGATGAATTTCCACATCCGGGCCAGCTCATAAAACAGAAACGCAGGCAGCTAGGCGTATCCCAGAGAGATCTGGCCGAACTCCTGGGAATATCAAGGGAGATGGTGTCTCGCATGGAACAATCAAATGCAGGGCTAGACTCAGTAATGACGCGCCGGAAACTGGCGAGAATACTTGGTATCTCACCTTTCGCTCTTGGAATCGCTTCTATAGAAGATGTAGCAGATAAAAGGAAGATACTCTACGACACCACCATCCTCAAGAACAGCCTGAAACTGCATTGGGAAGCCTATTATAACGGCGGGAACGTTGGCGGGGTGCAGGGGGTAGATGTGATGACTAGCAAGATTCTCGAAATTTCGAATGAATTAGGGAACCGAGATAAGCAGGTATTGGGCATCCTGTGCGAGTATTGTCAGCTTGGTTTAGATATAAGCCTGGAAGAGCAGGATTACGCATCGATCCATCGCTACGGCAGATTTGCCTTAGACATTGCCAGGGAACTGGGGGACAACACCCTGCTGGCTTCGACGCTGATGCGCTACAGTTCTGCGCTCTCGCTGTGCGAAGGCATCGGAAGGGATATTCCTAAGGCCAGGGCTCTGGTAGACGAATCGCTTTCGATCAAGGGATTGCCCACGTCTATTGCCGCTGGCTTGATGATGCGGGCGGGTAGAGTATATGCCCTGCAAGGGGACAATTGGAAGCCGCTATTTGGCACGGCGGAGAAGCTCGTCGAGAGGAATTTCGATGACGAGGGATTTACCAGGCTCGACAGGGCGCAATATCAGAGACATCTTGCTTACGCGCTCTATCAGCAGAAGGATAAGCAAGCGATAGATCTGTTGGAGGCTGCGGAAGACGCAATCGATCCGAGGCATTTGCGCCGTATTTGTGCGAATAGAATTTTGCAAGCACAGGTCTACCTCTCGCACAAGGAGTACCGGGATGCGGCTTACATACTGGAGGAGCTGTTACCGCTTGCAAAATCGCTCAACGAAAAGCTGACGTTCGCTAATGTTGCGTATGTGCAACAGGAGCTAGAAAATAGCCCGATTGGCAGAACGAAGGATATCCTCAAACTTGGTATGAAAGTGAAGGCTGCCATCGGCGATAGGCAGGTTGTGCTGGTGCCTTATTAGGGTAAAAGGAGATTCTCTATGAGTACCTGGTTAGAGCAAGTACAAGCCGTCCTCTCTACCACGCCGGAACGGTGGCAGCAACTGGTTGGCACGTTGCCCCCTGATCTGCTGACGCGTCCGCCAACTGCCGGAGAGTGGTCGGCGCTCAATTGCTTACAGCATTTGTTAGCTGCCGAATGCGAAGTCTTTCCCGTCCGCTTGCGTTCTTTTCTGACCGGACAGGATTTTAGCGATTTCGATCCAAACCAGCCGCAGACAGACTTTGCTTCACAGACTCCTGAGCAGCTTGCTGCCGCATTCGCACGCTACCGTCAGGAGAGTCTTGCCCTGCTCAAGCAAGTCAAGGATGACGATCTGAAACGAACGGTACAGCATCCCAAGTTTGGCACAGTCATGCTGGCGCAGATGCTGCATACGTGGGCTGGTCATGATTTGATGCATACTGTTCAGGCCGAACGTGCGCTGATGCAGCCCTTCATGCTCGGCTGTGGCCCCTGGAGAACCTTCTTTCAGGATCATGAGATAGCAAAAGAAAAGCAATGAGTGACGATACCATTGACGCTAAAATGCGCGATGAAATTATCGCAAGATTGATAGGAAGCA
>DASTZT010000548.1:0-10533 GCA_035764225.1 Ktedonobacteraceae bacterium | reverse complement strand
AAGAAAGGCACTGAACTGAATGCGCTCAAGGCCATAGTCCAGGCAAGCATCGGCAATCTTCATACGGGTTCCGTCGTGGGAGATGTCGTAGATGAGTAGACAGCGCATGCCTTTTCTTTTTCCTACCAACCAGCGACGAATGGCTCATACTGCTCGCGCTCTTCTCGCAGGAAACAGGCCAGGTGGCGCGCCTGGCTCTGAAGAATGAAGCGGAGGGCCTGCCGTTTCTTTTCATAGTTCTCAGCACTGCCATCGAGTCGTTCCAGAACCTTCTCTGCCACTTTTCGCCGGGTACTCTCTGTGAGCAACTGCGCTTCATCTTGCTCAAGCGGCACATGCTTATTGAGCAATCCAATAATCGTGCGATCAACAACGCATTGCCTGAACTCCTCAATCAGGTCAAGGACCAGGCTCGGCTTGCCAGGGCGGTCCGTGTGGAGAAATCCTGCGTACGGCTCCAATCCGGCCAGTAATAGAGCCTGTTCCACCTGGGCATAGAGCACTCCATATCCATAATTAAGCAGTGCATTAAAGAGGTCTCTTGCTCCTCTCGTCTCACGCCCTGGCCATTCGATGGTGGATGGAAGCACATATTTTATGATGTGCCAATAGCGTTGTGCCGCTCGTCCTTCAATGGAAAGCAATTGGTCTCGTATATCTTGCATAGCTGCATCTGGTAGGTCGATGATTGCCAGCTGCGCGTCGTGGAGCTCGCCAACGACGAAATTGATTTCCTGGCAAAGTTCTGGGAACTCTTCCTTCCGCGACTTCGCGAAGTACCGCAGCAAGTTGGCCTGGTTTGCAATCTTTCCCCCGACAAAAGCTTTGCTGACGGCGACCCCTACGGAAGTGGTGTAAGCCAGGAGCTGGGCCCGTCGTGTGAGAATCGTACCATTCAGCCCTGTTGCATAGATCCCGGCCTGTGTATGTCCGTGCTTACTAAGAAAGTGGATAGGGATACCTTCCTCGCTACACACCTGCACAACGTCGCTGGATATGCCAACACCGCTATCGACAATGACAATTTGCTTCAGATGAATAAGCGGCGTTTCCTGAATAGCCTTTTGTTGTCGATAGACGCAGATCCTCCCCTGATGCTTCCCGATAAAGAGACCTTTCCCCTCAACAATTAAATCCATAAATATCTCGCTTTCTTGAATGGAACCTTTTTGGTATTCCTATATATGCCCAATCAGAAATGGTGGTCCTTATGCCTATGCTTGTTCTGATCGATAGGCAAAGTATAAATGGGGGATTCCGCCAAACTAGCGGAAAAAAGCCCAGGATGAAGCGATTTCGTGAAGTATCTCTTAACGTTGTACCAAATGGTGATAATTTTGCGAATGGCAAGGTTTTTACTGCACCTGTTCGATCATTCGCGCCAGCCACTCAAGTTCCGTATATATTCGTTGAGCATTGAAAGCATTCAATTTTTCGACATAGGGCTGTACTTTGCCTACAATAGGGGAATCAAGATATTTCTGGTACCGTCCCTCGTCCTGGAAACGGGACTGGAGCGCCTGCATACGCGTTTGCAAGATCTTCACGCGATCCTCAGGCTCCAGGAAGCCGAAGAGGGCGAAACGCACATAGAATTCCAGATCATTGCGAGCGATCTCGTGCGGGAAGTCGCGCAGCATCGCGCGCAGTTCGGACAGACCATGATCCGTCAAACGATAGATGTGGCGATCAGGCTTGCCTTGTTGCTCTATCGCTTCGCACCGCACCGCACCCATCGCCTCAAAACGCCGCAGCGCTGGATAGAGCTGATTATGGTGCAGCGTCACCAGTCCGCCCAATGTCTGATCGTACGTCTTTTTGATCTCATATCCATGCATTGGGCGAGAAAGAAGCGCGGCAAGTATAAGCATATCCGCGAGCATATCCGTCTACCCCCGATATATTCCACAAAAGGGTAAGAAAGACTGCGCTAGCCTTTCTAGAGTGTTGAGATCGTTTTGCCTGACTCTATCAGGCAAAATCTGTGGGCAGCATGTGAGCGCATGATAAGCTAGCGCAGTCTTGCGATACGAACCTCAGCATGTTATACCACAACCTTTGCCGCTCTACTACCTTTGCACGAGAGGAAGCATCGGGAACGGCGGACGGCTACCAGACCACCGGGAGGTGAGCCGGGCCAATAGTCAGCGAGTCGTTTGCACGCCAGGGTACTTCAGATGGCGCAATCGCCAGACGGATGTTGGGCAGGCGTTTGAGCAGGGTGGTCCAGAGAACCTGCATTTCCATGCGTGCCAACTGCTGACCCAGGCAGGCGTGAATGCCGCGACCAAAGCTGAGCATGGGATTTGGCGTGCGATCAAAATTTACCACCTCTGGATCAGGGAACACCTCTGGATCTTTATTGCCAGCGAAAAAGGACAGCATCAACACTTCACCCGGCGGGACACGGACACCGCTGAACTCGATCTCTTCGCGAACAATGCGTGGCCGACTGCCCGCACCCAACAGCGTCGTGCGCATAATCTCCTCAATCGCAGCCGCCATTGCTTCTTCATTATCGACGCGCGCTTTCAACTGCTCCAGGAGATCCGGGCGCTGGAAGAGCTGGAAAGCGGAATTGGTAAAGCTCGTGCTGGTCGTCTCAAAACCGGCAGCGATCAATCCAAGCGCGAACGAGAGCATCTCCAGCTCCGTTAGCACCTCATCGCCCTGATCGCGGTTCTTCACCAGCATGCCCAGGACGGTATCGCTTGGATTGGCCCGCTCTTTCTCGATCAGAGGCATAATGTACCGCACCATTTTTTCCCAACGTGCCTGCTGCTCTTCTGAGGTGGCAACGCGGGAGAGCAGATCGCGTCCCCATTCGCGGAAGAGCTTCTCGTCTTCATAGGGAATGCCCAGCAGGTCGCAAATGACGGCCATCGGCGTTTTGATCGCGTAGTCCTCATAGAGATCTGCTGGCGGCCCTTTGCGCTCCATCTCATCGATCAGCTGATTGGTCAGCGCGACCACCCCTGGGCGCATCTTATTGGCGTGCTTGACGGTGAAGGCCTGCGTGACCAGACGGCGAATCTGGTTGTGGCGTTCAGGCGTCACGGTAAATAGTGAACCCTCGCGTGTCTGCGATGCGACCTCCTGGCGCGGCACATCACCGTCCGAGCTTAGAATGGTGCCACAGCGCCGCGCGTCATTTGCCGCCTTCGTTACATCCGCGTGGCGGGTCAATAGAAGCGCCTCGCCGCCGTATGGCATCTGCACACGCGCCACCGGGCACGTTGCTTGCAACTCTGTATACTCTTTGGGTAGTTCTAAACTATGATCGGTCAGCGGAAACGGGTACTGGAGCGGTGCTTCCTGCTGTACATTCTGCACCTGGACGTTTACGTCCTGTTCGTTGCTCATAATGGCTATCTGCTCCAATCTAGCATGGGTCTATTTGTATTACTATCTCGCTGAAATGAGAGAATCTTCGCACTTGAGAGCGCCTGTTCCACGAACGGTGATATACACTGGACGCTCCGTTTATCAGACTGCCTGGTCGTTTTCTACCACGACAAGCTCTGATTCGTTCGCTTCGTCCTCAATCGTGAAGACCTGGCCTGGACAGAGATCTACCGCCTGCCGCACTTTTGCCAGCAGCGCCAGAGCAGGCCGCTCGTTGAGAACATGAACGGTGCCATCACTGTCTCGCTGATCAAAAACGTCGGAGCAGGCGAGCACACAGTTTCCGCCCGCAATACACTTCTGAGTGTAGGCGATCACACGCACGTCATCACCTCCTTTCTGCTATGTTATGTTGACATAGGTAAGGATAACATATAAGAGGGCCAATGAGCAAGGTGATAAGGGAGCTAGCGTATCCAAGCTATATTTAGATTATCCGACATAATAAAAACGGTAGGGGGTGGAATTTGCGAAAATAGGTTGGACCTCCGCACTCCTCGCATACCCCGGTGTGCAGTTAACAGCAGCCGTACTTTTTTCACGCTGTCTTGTATTCATCTCCCCACACCGCTATAATGCTCTGTGAATGTAGAGTATGGAAGCCCTCAAAACGCCATTAATCGCCATTACGAGAGGATATAAAAGCCCAGAAGTCTTTTTTCAAGGAGGAAAAAATGGGAGCAACCATCCCCCCAACTCATAAACAATCTCCGTTTGCATCCCCGGTCGCACGCGTTCTCGCCGTGATTATCGTCTCATTCACCCTGACGCTGACCGGCATCATTGGCTACATCCTTTCCGCACGCAACTACGCCACCCACACCGGTTTTCTGGCGCAGAACGGACAACTGCTCAAAGTGAGAACCACGCGTGGCAAAACCATTGCGCTGGGAGTTGAAGTGCCGCAGGAAAATCTAGGAGGATTGTGGGCTAGCGATCAGGGCCTGACATTAACACTTGAGGGCATCAACACACCGCTCACCGTCGTCGAGCCGAAGCAGCGTAGTTGGGGCGACAGCATCCAGGACGCAACGATTCCCTCATTCACTCTCAACGGCAGTGTGACCATCCCCGAATCGATAGGGAATCCTGAACAACGCACGCTTTCAGGCCAGCTCAACGGCACAGTTACCTATCCAGCTCCCAAACTTTTCTCCTTTGTAGAGCATACCGTAGAGATACGCGTCCCTGTCCAGTTTCAACTCGTCCCACCAGGCAGCATCGAAGATGGCCAGCTCCTCTTTGATGCATTTTCTGCATTCAGTATCCTTTTCTGCATAGCTCTGTCGCTCTGGGATCTCTGGTTGTTATTTCTACGCCCCATTGTTATGCACGGCTATGGACGGACCACAGGAATCCTTCGGCAGATGGTGGGAGGACTCATTGTCTCTATCATCGGCGGACTCATCCTCTGGGGTCTCTTTACACTCGCCATCGACACTGGCTTGTCTACCCACCTGCACGAAGGCATCAGCCAACGCACCCTTCTCATCTCCTGTCTCGCCGGTGCAGCCCTTCTACTTACCTACATCACGCTCTTCGCCAATCTCGGACAACGTAGCAAAAACTGAAGCCCATCTCCCAAACAGCTATCAAGCAATTGGTGTCTGGTCGAGGCGATGTTGAGCTGTTACAGCAATGCTTGCTGGAGACCGCATGACCAGGAGAACCCGCCGCAAGCCCTGTTTTTTAGAACGTAGTCAGGCGGGTTTCTCTGTGGCTTGAGCCAAAAACCTGCTAAAGAAAATCAGTTCTGAAGGCGCTTCCTTTTGAGGCTGACATGATCTTGGCTCAGAAGGATAGCTACCTCATCAGTTACAAATGAGCTTTTCGCAAATGACGATTGAACCAGGCTACTGCAGAGATACCCAGTATCCACGCGCCACCCACTGCGAACAGTGTGCCAACGCCCAGTCTATCGGCTAACCATCCACCTAAGAGGGCGCTCAGTGGGATGGCAACGACGCTCACCCAGCGAATAATGCCCACGCCTCGTCCGCGATATTCTTGTGGCAGCTGTCCTTGCATTAGCGCACTGGAGGAAATTGAGCCGATGGTGATACCGAACGCTCGGACGGCTTCTAAAAAGGCAGTGAGAGGTATGATGGTTGAGAAGGCCATTCCCAGAATACTGATTCCTGCCAGGCTCCAGGCGGCGGCAGTCAGGCGGCCACCGCCAAAGGCACGTTCAAGCGGCCCTGCACACACACCCGCACACAAAGCCCCTATTCCACTCAGCGTCGCAACCAGGCCGAGAACTGCGGCATCGCCATGCAGCTGCTGACGAACGAGGGCGGGGTAGAGCGGACCCATAAACGCCGCCACATTTAGAAATACCCCAAGCCAGGTCAGTGCCCAGACGACTGGCAGCCCGGCGAGTACGTTCCAGCCATCAAGAAAATCTCTGTGTAGCGAGTTCTGCTTACGTGGCTCTATCGGTGCCTGGGGAATTTGAGCGAGTCTGATCGCCACCATTGCGTAGACAAATGTAATGGCGTCGATAATCAAAGCCCACATCGTGCCGAAAGACGCAATCACGACCCCGGCCAGGGCGCTGCCAGCAATCGAAACGAGCTGAAATGCGGTTGAGAATAAGCCCGACGTGGTGGTAAGAGCATCCTTTCCCACCATCTCAGGCAGCACTGCCAGACTGGCGGGAGCGTAGAACGTTGCTAAACTATTTAACAGAAAGACTGTTGCAAAGATGGCGACAGGCGTAAATGGTCCTTTCAGGGCAAACCAGGCCGCTAATGCCCCGACCACCAGAGCTGAGAACAGGTTCGTCACGACCATCATCCATTTGCGATTCCAGCGATCCGCCAATACGCCTGCCAGAGGGCTAAATATGAGTCGATCCAGGTGCCAGACGACCTGAATAAGCGCTGTTTGGAGGATAGAATTGCTCTGTATATAGACAACCCATGTCGCGGCCAGTAAAAAGAACTCGTCACCAAAGACGGAAACAGTCTCTCCGCTCCAGAGGAGCAACAGTGAAGGGTTTTGCAGTAAACGCCAATAGAGCGTACTTTTGCGTTCGACAGTTACAGAATGTTCTACATCGGGTGTTGTTGCCATAGCGGTCGATCCTTCCTAATTTGCACTATGCCAGGAATTGATCCAAGAGAAAATTGAAATTGCCAGGATGTTGTTCCGCATGCGCCAGGCGATGTAAAAAAAGTGCCACGCCCGCAGATCCCGTACCAAAATCGGTTGAGATGCGCAGGAGTTGTTCACCAGGGAAGGCTATGCCTTGCGGACGCACTAGCTTATACATGAGGATACCGGGCACGGTCCGATGAGCCTGCTGCAAGTAGTGCTCATCCTGTAACACATCATAGGCATCGAGCAAGACATTCCCTAGCCCGGAAAGCCCCAGAAACAGGCTGGGGAAGATCGTGAGTTGGCGACAGACATCTTTGATTAAAAGCTCGAAGATGTGGAGATAGGTCTGGTCCTTTGTCCATTGCCAGTAGCGCAACAGCGTTGTCAGAACGCCAGCACTGCCGTTGAACCAGTAATGAGAAATGACTTTTTCTAGTTGCTCGGTCGTTCCACGAGGAGTAGAAAGATAGCCTTCTTCCATAGGGTGCAAGTAGGAAAGATCGAAGGCCAGCCCCTGCCGACCCGCTTCAAGAAACTGGTGGTCGCCCGTTACCCGATGAAGGTAGAGCAGGTAGAGCGCGATACCGCTCGCGCCGTGAGCGTAGCTCAAGCGACTTCGCCCTTCACGATCCGGCCAGTAATAGCCGCGTTCGGCATCGACTTCTTTTCTCTGCAGCAATCCGTTGCCAATCTGGATGGCCTGATCCAGCCATTCTTGATCGCGCGTGCCCAGATATAGACGCAGGCATGCCATGCCGTAGCCGGAGGCTCCATAGAAGATATCGGCGGCATCCCAGAGCAGAGGATGATTCCTTGCCGAACGCAAGACGCGTACTCCCGCCTCCTGCATACCTATGTCCCATAACGCCCATGCAATCCCGGCAGATCCTATATAGAGACCTGGTGGATAGTGTTCCTGATTGATCGTCTGCTTCAACATCCAGGCTCGTATCGTTGCTGGTATCTTCACATCCAGGTGATGCAGCGCGTATGCTATGCCGCTCGCTCCGTAAGCAACGCTGAGGGGGTTCGTATCAAACACTCGTGGATCTGCTGGAAACAGACGATCATGTCGAGAGAGGTCCGCGCTGGCACGGATATACTCTGTCACGCCTTTTACCGTGTTGAGCAACTCTTCCTGGGTGATTGGAGAGCAAGTGGAAATGGTGGCGGGTTCGACGGAGAAGTGTTTAATCGTGTTGATGATATCTGGCAGTTCGGGTCGCAGCATGGGATCGTTGTTCAGGCAAGCTTCAATAAGCTGTTGACCTTCCTGGCCTATCCCTAAAATGGTACAAAATCTTTGTACAATCCGTTGCCGGGCTGTCGGTTCGACTTCAAAAAACGAGTTGAGCGGGAATAAGGTTGCCAACATGATGGCCCCAAGCCCGTAAATGTCGTCTTTCTTAGAATTTTCTTCTCCGGGGGTGTGAGCAAAACCGGGCGTTGCCATAGATAGAGGTGCATCTACTCCTTCTTCCCATGCGCCTTCCAGATCAACGAAATAGATCTTGCCCGTCTCTTCATCGCTCACAATAATATTTCTGATGGTGACATCTCCATGCACCACATCCAATTCATGGAGCAGGACAAGCCCTTGCGCGAGATGGAGCCAGATTGCCCGCAGCTTCTCTACGTAAGCCGCAATATCGTGTGCAGTCTGCTGTACCTTCCCAAAAGGCAAAGAGGCGATGGTAAGATCCCCCAGGTCTATTCCGGCAATATATTCCTCTACAAGGAAGAGATGTTCCCACTCCCAAAACAAATCAATGGGCTGTGCAGTGACACCTGTGTGCTGGAGCTTTTGCAGTAGGCGATACTCTCTTTGCAGGTAATCTACGGCATCGCGCCCCTGTTTATCCGCGCCGACAGCCCGTCGCGCCTCTTTAATCACCACCTGCTGTCCCGTCAGGTGGTCGGTCGCGCAGTAGACGCCGCCAGCTACCGAGGACTTGAGCACACTTTCTACCTCATAGCGACCAGATTTCAATGTCATCGGACTCTCATCGTCGTCAGGCTCGTCATCATCCTGCTCAAATGGATCAACCACCCAGGCAGGTGGATTCCAGTATGGCGTACGCTGATCGGGGACCGTTTCTCCTGTAGGAGAGGTGAGGATATATTCTCTTACGCCAAGATAGGACAGTTTGCTGAGGCCGCTGATGCCACCATAGCGATAGTAGATCACCGATGAGTCTTGATAGCGTCTATCGGAGAGAATGTAGGGTCCGGTAAAGCCTTGCAATGCTTCAGAGAGGAGGCGAAGCAAGGCATGGAAAGAGTCGTCATCAGGTGGGTAGATCGTGATATACTTCCCGCTTGCTCCTCTAGACATGAGTTTCGAGGTAGAAAGGCCAACCATAAAACAATCGAGGAAGAACTTAAACGTTATCTCTTCCTGAATGCAGATTCTTGCAACTCTTTGCAGGATTTCTTCGCAGTTTTGCCGCGTTGCGGAAATATGGATTTTCCATCCCTGAGAGGGCAATGGCCTCGTGGGAGAACTGGCGGTAAACCAGCTGCCTCCCCTGGAAATGGTCCAATGAGCGGGCAGCAACGCATAAACAATTGCCAGCAGCTCATCGCCGGGCTGATAACGAGCAAGTCCCTCATACCATTGGTCGTGAAAAAGCGAAAAAAATTGATGATAGTATTGTCCATTTGATGCCATGTGAATGGGCCTCCACTCGTTGATGGAGGCTGGCTACACGACCAGCGGTCATCCAACCAGCCTCCTGCTTTACGCAAGACAACAGAATCAGGTACCCGACGCGCTTAGCGCCATACTTCTTAATAAAGATGCCCAATATCTCCCCTGGACGGTCGTTCGTTAATCCGGTGGCAGAAGTTGGCTACTTCTGTCGGTTGCAACTGCTCGAATCGCACGAAGTAAGACTGAGGGCCAGGACCGGTGGCTCTCTACGAGCACTGATCTTTTGCAGACGCAAAACGTGTTTCATGAGTTTTCCTCCTTTCCTCAAGAGTGTTGTTAGAAGCATGGAGTTCAACAGGAGCTGGGTACCTGATGCGCACGCCGTGACCTTTCCAAGCAGACTGAAAAGGCTTCCCGGCGGTGGTTGCTGGCTACTTCTGTTGGCCGTTGCAGCTCTGCGAATCGCACGAAGTAAGGCTGAGAGCCAGGATCGGTAGCTCTTTGCGAGCGCTGATCTTTTGCAGACGCAAAACGTGTTTCATGAGTTTTCCTCCTTTCCTCAAGAGTGTTGTCCCAGGCGTGAGATTGTAGGGGAGGTGGGGCTAGGATTACTGAAACATGATCTCTGTGAGCGCGATCACAGAATCAGAGCATTTTTCAGCATTCCTAGCCTTACCTCTTCCTGCCTGCCAGACCCCCATCTTTTACTGGTGCCGAAGGTGCATGGGCTTCAACGTACGAGGAATATAACGCCTCTCTACTTTGCAAATGCTTTGCAAGCTTGCTGCAAATGCTTTGCACTTCCTACAGGTTGTATGACTGGCAGGCGAGGGAAAGAGGATGGCAGAAAAAAGTTGGACAAAGACACATGGTAAAGAAAGGATAGTTGTGGCCTACTCAGGAGTGAAGCAGAGGAGAATGAGGGCCAGACGATTCCTCAACGCATCATTCTGTTTTTGATCTGAGACGACGATGAAGGTTCTCAATGGCTGGACCAGGTTCAATGCCCAGCTCCTCCTGGAGGGTCTCTTTGCACAATTGATATTGGCGTAATGCTGCGCTGCGATTGGCCTGGCGTAGATAACAAAGCATAATATGATAATGGGCTTCTTCCTGGCAGTTATCTCGATTGAGAATGTGATGCCAATGATGTATGCTCTCGTCGTATGCCTGACCGCGCCAGGCAATTTGAGCCAGTTGACGGCGAGCCTCCAGGTACATCGTGCAAAGTTCGTCGCGCCGGAATATGCACCAATCATTAGAGAAAGGTCGTCCATAATCGCCCTGATAGAGATCAACCATACTAAGGAGAGCTTTTTTCGCGCTGGGATCATCTTCGTGTGCAGCAGCTCGATCCGCCTCGCTACGCCGCG
>DASTZT010000547.1:0-18609 GCA_035764225.1 Ktedonobacteraceae bacterium | reverse complement strand
GTACGAAGAACTCCAAACCTTCGGCCTGCCAGTGGAAGTTGGAACGGGCGGACGCACACGCTGGAATCGAAACAGGCTGGCACTCCCCAAGCAGCATTGGATCGATGCGGCTACCGTAGGATACTCAACGCCAGAACACCTCCAGATCCTGCATGTGCGCCCCTGGCTGATTGAGGCCAAAGGTCGGCAGGTCCGCCAAATGGTCAATGTGGATGAACAGGGGTTTCCGCGAGGCCAGGCTAAAGGGCCAAGCAGCGTGCAGGGCTTCAAGACTGGGGATCTCGTGCGTGCTCATGTCACCAAAGGCAAGAAAACCGGTACCTACGTGGGGCGCGTGGCGATTAAGTCCGACGGGTATTTCAAGCTGACCGGCCACCCGTTCGGCATGGTGGAGGGGATTCACGCGCGGTATTGTCGGCCACTGCATCGCAAGGATGGATATGCGTACTCGAAAGGAGAGGTGGCGCTTCCTCCCCGTCTGTGAAGCAGAGGGGCCTCCGCGCCGCTGTTTAGTGAAAACGATTGCGATCTTTTATCAGGGACGAAAGCAAGATACATCCGAGTTCGCGGCCCAGCTCGTGCCTACGTTACAAAAGCAAGGGTATAATGTGCGCGTCGTCGATCTGCGGGATGAAGACCAGGAATGCGCTCCGCCCTCGTTTCGCAGTTGCGATCTCGCACTCGTATTAGGTGGCGATGGCACGATTGTCCATGCCGCACGCCTCTGTGCCTGTGTTGATTTACCAATCGTTGGGATCAACTTCGGACGCGTTGGCTTTCTCACCGAGCTTGAACCGGATGAAATACCGACGCGACTCGATCTCTACCTCAAAGGCGATCCCTCCGTATGGGTCGATCAACGCACGATGCTCCAGGCCGTGCTTGACCAGAACGGACGGAGAGAAGAGTTTCTTGCGCTTAACGATATTGTCATCGCTCGTGGCATGTGGCCGCGCGTTGTACAGGTGCAGGTCTGGATTGACGACTACTACTACAATACGTCTTACGCCGATGGGATGATCCTCTCAACCGCCACTGGCTCTACTGCGTACAATATGGCGGTGGGAGGTCCGTTATTGCATCCCCAGGTCCAGAGTAGCGTCCTGACACCGATTGCACCACATCTTGCTTCTGACCGCTCGTTGATTTTACAACCGGAAGCAAAAGTCAGGCTGCAGATATTCACAGGCTCGCAAAATGGCGTTTTTTCCGCCGATGGACAGATGAATCGTGAGATCACAAATGGGGCTACCATCGCTATTCAAAAAAGCCCGTTTGTGACAAAGTTTCTCAGACGCAGACCGCCGACGTATTTCTACCAGATTATTACAGCCAAATTGAAAAGCGACGGCACACACGCTGCTGAAAGTCATCATGTTACTTGAGATCAACATCAAAGACTTTGCTATTATTGATCATTTGCATATCCGCCTGCATCGCTTGTTCAATGTTTTTACCGGCGAGACAGGAGCGGGCAAATCTATCATTATCGATGCTGTGAATGCTTTGCTCGGCGGCAAAATCGGGGCCGAGTTTGTGCGTGCAGGCTGCGAACGTGCCAGTGTCGAAGGCGTCTTCTCGGTTGAAGCCCTTCCTCCAGTAAGCGATGAGTGGGCGCTGGTTGAAGCCCCCACCCTCACCGCCGTAGCCAGTGGTGCCAGTACGATCTTCGAGGAATTCGAGCACGCCGAGAACAATCACGCCTACCCCGTTCGCGCCGATGCCGATAGTGCCGATGCCCGCATCGCGCTCGCTGCCCTTTTGCACGAATACGACATCACGCCGGAAGATGGGCAGTTGATCCTCTCACGCGATATCTTCCGTTCCGGGCGTACCGTAGCGCGTATCAATGGCCGCGCTTACTCTCAGCAGGTGCTGCAACAGGTTGCCAGCTGGCTGGTGGACATTCACGGTCAGAGCGAGCATATGAGCCTGCTGCGACCGGAGCAGCATATCAACTTCCTTGATCGCTATGCCGAACTGCTCCCCCTGCGTGAAGATCTGGGCAAGAAAGTATCCGAGTGGCGCACCGCCCAGAAAACGCTGCAATCCCTGCAACAGAACGCTCGCGAACAGGAGCGCCGCGCCGAGTTCCTGCGCTTCGAGATCGAGGAAATTGAAAAGGCTGGCTTGCGCTCCGGCGAAGTCGAAGATCTTGAGGAAGAGCGCAAAGTCTTGAATAACGCGGAACGCCTGCGCGAACTCTGTACCCTGATCTACGGCTCGATCAAAGGCTCCGATCTGAACGGCGACGACTTCAAGCCCGCCCTCGACCAGCTCCGCGTCGCTCAACGCAGCATTGGCGAGCTTGTGCGCCTCGACAAAAGCCTGGAAGAGTACGCCGATAGCCTGGCCGAAGCGATCTACCAGTTGGAAGATGTGGCGGCCAACATCAGCAGCTACGAAAGCGATATCGAAGACAACCCGCGCCGCCTGGCAGATATCGAAGAGCGGCTTGACCTGATTGCCAAGCTGAAGCGCAAATATGGCGCAACTGTGGAAGAGATTCTGCGCCGCGCTACCGAAGATCAGGCCGAACTCGACACTATCGTCAATCGCGATGAGATTATCGCCAAATTGCAACAGCAGGATGGGCAGCTGCGCCACGACATTGGTGCCATCGCCGAACAGCTTTCGGCCAAACGCTACACCGCCGCCCAGCGACTCGCCACCGCGATGGAGGAGCAACTCAACGATCTGAATATGAGACGCGCCCGCTTCCAGGTCGAGATTGAGCAGCTTCCCGACGAAAACGGCATTCCCGCTCACATCAATGAACAGCCCGAACAACGCTACATGTGTGACCTCACCGGCATAGATCGCGTCCAGTTCCTGATCGCCCCTAACCCTGGCGAGCCTTTTAAGCCGCTCACCAAAATCGCCTCCGGTGGCGAAACATCGCGCCTCATGCTCGCGCTCAAGACGATTCTGGCAGATGCCGATGCCACGCCCACACTGATTTTCGACGAGATCGATTCCGGTATCAGCGGACGCAGCGGACAGGTCGTGGGCGAAAAACTCTGGCAGTTGACCCACAACCACCAGATCATTTGTATTACGCACCTGCCGCAAATTGCAGCTTTTGCCGACACGCATTACAATGTGAATAAGCAGATCCTCGATGACCGCACCATCACTATCGTCAACGAGCTGCGCCCCGAACAACGGGTGCGCGAAATCGCTCACATCATGGGCGGCAACGTGACCGAGTTTTCGATGAAGAGCGCCGAGGAGATGCTGGCACGCTCATACCTCTGGAAGGAAAATAAAGCGCGCCATCTGTCAGGCTAAGGATGACACCTTTTATGATTAGCTCACTGCCACAGGCAAACCAGGACGAACTTGAGCAACTGGCCACGCGCTACGGTCGTCCGTTGATGAGAACGGCGGACCTCAGAGGCAGCGATTTTTTTGATCCATTGTACAAAACTGATCGTTACGGCGAAGTATGCATGGTGTTACGACGCCCAAATGGTCGCCTGCTCACCATGAAGAAACATTTCTACCCTGCTGACACATACCGTTTACCAACTGGCGGCATTCATCATGGCGAGCAGATCTTCGATGCGCTCCTACGCGAAACATACGAGGAGACCGGGCTTGAGGTCAGCGTCAGTCGCTTCCTGGCAATCGCCACCTACCGCACTTCAGACTCCAACGAAGCTCCTATTTTCTATAGCTTCGCCTTCCTCTTAGATGAGGTTAGTGGCACGCTTGGCGTTGTGGATGAGGATGAGCAAGTCGAAGCGTTTCGCGAGATCGAACCGCACGAACTTCCCTCCATCGCTGACTACCTGACCCAATTGGACGCAAGCTATAGCGAGGAGGTCAGAGGGAGCTGGCGAGATTGGGGAGAGTTCAGAGCAGTGATTCACCGCCTGGTATACGAAGCTCTCACCTGATGGTCCTGTACCGCTAGCCAGAATATGCTATAATACGTATTGAGCGCATCAAGCAGATATTTTCCGCAGAGCAAAGGGTTAACTCAATGCCGAAAAAACTAATGAGCACCGTTCTCTTATTTGCCGTCTTTATCGGTTTTCTCTGGTGGGGACTTTCCATGTTAACGTCTTCATTAGCAACCTGGCCGATCAAAGATGGTGAGCAGGTTGTCTATTCACTGCTCATCCTGGGTTGCGCAGGCTATGCACTCGTCTCGCTCCTGATGCTTCCCCGCAAAAGACAACCATAAAATTTTCTTCGTTCCCTTAAGTCGGCAGGATACACACTATGACTGAGCAGCCACCAACAACGACGTTGGTTATCCGTATTGCAACAACAGAAGATGTTGAGCAGATTGAAAAACTCGATAGTTTTAGCACTTCACCCACACGCAATATTCACCGCGCGATGGAGCAGTATTTTGGCTCCGTCGATCCCTCTACCCATACACGCACCTTTATTTTTCTGGCAGAAATCGCAGGCGTCGCTGTAGCCAAAGCCGAACTGATGCTCCCTCTGCCTGAACTACCTGATAGCATCGGGTACGTGAAACGCGTTGTCGTTGACCCGGAACATCGCGGCAAAGGCCTGGCCAGGTACCTGCTCCAGCATATTATTAGCTTCGCTCACGCCGACCATCAGCTTAAAGCGATTGATCTACATGTCTGGGAAGAAAACAAACCTGCCATCCACCTTTATGAGACGCTTGGTTTCCAGCTCCAACACCGTGAACTGTACTATCGTTTGCCATTATGATTTACCGTATCGCATCCGTCTATTCCTCACTTAAAGCTAGCTGATTTTGTGACATAAAGCTTTCCCCCTTCGTTGTAAAACCCAGACCGAGAAATCCCCTTCGTGCGGATCTTACAGAGGAGATTCAGGGACTCTCGATACTACGACGGGAGGTAAAAGCACGCAGACCTCTAGCATATGTTGACCACACGTTTTGCTCTTTTTCTTATTTATTCACGAGAGGAATAGTGTGGTGAGCTAGCGGTCAGGCATGCATAGCTATGGCACAGCGATCTGTCTTCACGCAGGCCACCCGACCAGGGGTAAAACATATCCTCACCCATCAATGGATGAGATTTTTTTTCACAGAAGATACTTCAGCAGATAATAGCCTCATTGCCGAATTGCAAAGGCGAGCCGCCTGGATCGGCCTCGTCTTCATCCTTCAAGCTCTCAACGAGATAGATCATGACTGGTACATCCCCTACCTGATGCCCGTCGGCTCGTTGATCCCTTTCGCGCTGATACTGGGCAGCTTCTATGCAATGTGGATGGCCATTCGTCCGGCTCGTCCACAACAGAAAGTGCGGAGCACACAACGTCTCGCCCGTTGGCAACGCATCATCCTGACCCTGACGCTGCTCCTCACCATCGCTGGCGGCATCGAGCTGGGACGTGGCCTCATGATGTGCTTCTTGCCGCCGCAATTCTCAAACGATGGGACTTCGCTGGACACCAACGCGGCTATCCTGCTGATCGAGGGACACAATCCCTATACCGACTCGAATATGCTGGACCTGGCACGACGCTTTCCCATCCAGCCAAACTGGACCACGCCGCTACGCGTTGGACAGTTTGCGAATCGTCTCGATTACCCAACGATGGTCGAGTTTAAAACGGTGCTTGATACCGATCTCAAGGCAGGAACTGCGCCCGAATTCGAGTCCAAAGTGAGCTATCCGGCGCTCTCGTTTCTGACCCTGTTACCCTTTGCTCTGTTCAAAAACTATAATGTCCTGCCGTTCTACATGTTGAGCTACGCTTTACTGGTTGTCGTGGCCTGGAAGGTGGCGCATCCGGCATTGCGCCCCTGGGTGCTCTTGCTCACACTGGCCAATGTTCCCATGTGGTCCTCAACCGTCGGCGGCAACCTGGACATCTTTTATACCTTGTTGATCGTCCTGGCCTGGCTGCTACGCGATCAGCGTTGGTATTCAGCCGTATTTCTGGGGCTGGCCCTGGCGAGCAAACAAATTGCCTGGTTCTTCATTCCATTCTATCTGATCATGATCTATCGTCAGCACGGTCTGAAGGAAACCATGTACCGCATGACCATAGCCGGTAGCATTGGCCTGGCCATCAATTTGCCTTTTATCCTCTGGAATCCTCAAGCCTGGGCTGCGGGCGTCCTGGCTCCGGTGGTAGACCCGATGTTCCCGATGGGCGTCGGCCTGATCAATCTCAGCGTCACCCACCTGTTGCCTTTCTTCCCTCAATGGGTCTATAGCGCCCTTGAAGGGACGGCAATGTTGCTCTCGTTGGCCTGGTATTGGCGTTTTTGCCAGAAGTGCCCGGAGGCCGCTATGCTGCTCGCGGTCATTCCGCTGTTTTTTGCTTGGCGGAGCCTGCCCTCCTACTTCTACTGCTCTGCTTTCCCGATCTTCATTCTGCTGATCGCCAAAATGCGACCTTCTCCTCAAACTGCAACAGCAAGAGAAAGCCGCATGCGCAAACGGGTGGGGATCATAGCTCCTGTTAGTATCTAAACGCTGGTTGATAGCCCAAATGCCTGACATTTCTCCCTGTCAGGCATTTTTTCAGCTTTGATCTCGACTCAACGCATCGTACGTGGTACAATCGTCACCATGTACGAAGTCGTCGCGAGGAGAGCAAGCGATTATGTCACGCAAAAAAGAAACTGACTCACTGCTTTCAGCAGAAGAGCATCACCAGATAGAACATCTGCTGGCGCACTATCACCAGATAGCCGAGCATTTACATACAAGTAGCGAGCAAACTCAAGCAGAAGGTACGCTGAACGATATCATTGCCCTGTCGGAACCAGCGCAGATAGCATTGCTGAAAAGCCTCTCAAAAGAGCAGCATAGCGATGCCGCTGATATTGTCGCTGGCATGAACGCGCTCAGTCCGAATAAAGAGGTGCGCAAGGAAGCACGGCGCTCACTGATCCGCCTGGAAGCGACGAAAATCTATCCCCAGTGGACCCCTCCGATCACGCGCGCTCCAGCCGTCCAGGTTCATATCGCCAACCCTCCACGCCTCTGGAAAAGCTGGGTTTCCCAGACACGCGAGGAAGGGGAGGTAGAGCTTGTCCTCTGCTGGGAACAGGGATATGATTACAGCGAGGCTCGCCTTCTCATCTTTCAACTCGACTACTGGAACGAGGGCATCAAAGAGGTCATTGTGGATCATGGCTCCAAACGCCGTATCGATGACTATATTGAGACGATGCGTACACAGCTAGCGGATATCCCAAAAGTAACCTGTACTCTGGCGGAGGCCAAACGCCTGATTGAGGAGGCGCTGAGCGTCCATACCTGGCGTGGCACCGAGCCGAGCAGATCCTATCGCAACAATCTGCCCACGATCAACAATTTGTTGCTGCAAACAACAACCGATTTAGGGGAGGATCGCAGGTTCACCTTTATCAACCCGGAATTGGAAGAGCCGGAGGTCGTAATTAACTTCATCGGTGCCTGGTCGATGGGGGACTACGGGCTGGCATATGACTTGCTCTCAGCCAACAGTAACATCCGCGATCATCTCTCACGCGATGAATGGATCGCACAGCACCGCGCGTGGGCAGATGAAGCTCATCCCGCGCGCCTGGAGCTGGGCTTTGTTCACGAACGCGAGCGCAGTCAGAGCGCCATCTGGCTCCCTACCCCTGCTATCGGTTCGCGCTCAACCACACGCAAAGAGATTGAGATCGGCTGGTCCCTTGAACTACTCGATACCCCCCTCAACGGCACTTTGCAAGAGATGCCAATGGGCACGGCTATCAATAAAGAAACCAACAGGCACTGGTTCTGGACAGCCTATACGCTGATACGCGAAGAGGACGCGTGGCGCATTCAAAATATCACAGACGAAGGGGCACACTGCCAGAGCCTCTCGATTAGAGAGCTACAGCAACGCATCATAGAATATGAAAAGGTGGTAGAGGAACGCATCAAACAGCGCGAGACCAATTCTCAGGATTTGATAGAAGAGCTATCCTGGCGTCTTACGCAGTTGATGCATTTTTACGACGCACTGATCGCCCTTCTCCCGCTGGATTACGATGTGCATTTGCAGGCATACAAGGCCGCGCTTGCTATTGGCAATCCTGAGCTGATGATGGTCTACCTGGAGCGTATGGCGCAACGCTTTGCCGAAGGTCGAGGCGATGCCATGCGCCGTCTGGCCTCGACCTTGATTAGCCTTGCTTACAAATATGAAACGCCGGAGATGGCGGCACGGCAAGAGCACTTTCTCACGCGTGCTGAAGAAACCGTGCGCGAGGTTATTGCGCTCGAACCCAGACGCGCCATCAACCATATTTTGCTGGGAGAATTGTTGATTAACCAGGAGCGCAACGATGAGGCTGAAACCGAGTTCCAGCTCGCCAAAGATTTAGCGCCCAACCAGGATGAAGAGAGCACCATCGAAGCTGGCCTCGGCAATATTGCCATGCGCCGCGAGCGACTGAAAGAGGCCATCCCTCATTACCTGCGCGTCGCGGAACTCGATCCGGCTTATCCTGGCATCTGGTTCAATCTGGGCTTCGCTCACCGCTTGCTGGGAGAGTTTGAGGCAGCAAAAACGTATTATCAGCGTGCTATCCAGGCAGAGACCAGCGATATCCGCCCTTACAGCGAGCTTACAGCCATCTTCATGAACCAGGGAGATGTGCAGCAAGCCCGTGAGATCGCGGAGCAGGGCGTGCGCGCTCATCCCAACTCCGCCCCCTTGCGCGCGATCTTAGCATCAGTGCTGATCGAAATCGGCGACAAAAATGCGGCCCAACAACAACTGGCCCAGGCTGAAGCCATCGATCCCACGCTGGAAGTTGTTCAAAGGGTCAGGCAACAGATGCAGGCCCACATTGCAAAGAAGAGATAGCGGTGCGTCATAACGTGTCGGAAGGATAGATTATGGGAAACAAGAAACGCGATACCCGCAAACAAAAGTCAGAACTGGCGAACCAGCCCGTAGATACAAAACAAGTGCAACAACAGCTTGAGCAATATCACCAGGTAGCCCAGGCACTGCGTAGTACCACTACGCCAACACAGGTAGAGACGGTCATCACACCGATTAACGAGATGCCGGAAGCTACCCAGGTAGCGTTTTTGAAAGCATTGACGAAAGAGGGTACGCTTGACGCAGTCGATGTGATCCAGGCCGTCAACCTGTTCGCTACCGTCAAAGAGACGCGCAAGGCCGCCCGTCGTGCGCTAATCCAGCTAGAAGAAGTACATTTATACCCACACTGGAAGCCCCCGGTTGCGCCTTCCTCTGTTGCTGACATCGATACCGAGATCGACTCATCGGCTCGCTTCTGGCAGGCG
Organism: Ktedonobacteraceae bacterium; assembly: GCA_035764225.1. Classification (GTDB taxonomy): domain Bacteria; phylum Chloroflexota; class Ktedonobacteria; order Ktedonobacterales; family Ktedonobacteraceae; genus DASRHT01. The sequence continues at coordinate 9,358 of DASTZT010000547.1, read as the reverse complement.
CTGATCACCGATAGCCGCGAAACTGGAGAGATACAGCTCCTGCTGTTCTTTGAGCAGGGCCGCAATTATCAGGATGTGCGGATGATGGGCTTCTTGCTCGAATTCCAGCATGATGGCGTCAAAGATTTCTTCACCCGCGTCATTAGCAAACGTCAGGCTGAAAAACAAATCGCGCAAATGCGTTCCCAGCTCTCAGATATCAAGCTGGTCAATCGGACGCTAGAGGAAGGACGCCAACTGCTTGAAGAGGCCCTTGCCATAAACCAACGCTTTGGCACCAACCCTCACCCGGACTACCGACGCAACCTGTCGCTGATCCAACGCTTAGTCCTGAATCCTACTGCCTCAGCAGACGATGATGCCACAGAGGACGAAGAGGACGAATTTGAGGAGGACGAGGAAAGCTTTAATCCTTATATGCCTTTTTCCTCGTTACTGGAAGAAGTTTTTGCGATCTCTGAAGCCGGAGAGCTTACCGCGTCGCTGCTCAACGATTGGATTGAGGGAGATTACGAAACCGTCTACGATCAACTTGCCAGCGATAGCCTCCTGCGCGACAACCTCTCACGCGAGGAATGGATCGAGCGTCGCCGCCAATGGCACGCCGAAGCCAGTCCGGCCAATTTCCGCAGCACATTCCTGCGGGAGCGAGATTCTGACACCGACGGCGCTCCCTATATCATCGAGGCTGGCTGGTCCTTTGAATACAACGAGACACCTTTGAGCAGCGAGATCAAAGAACTGCCGACCGCCACCGTTGTCTACCAGGAGACAGGCCGCCACTGGTTCTGGACCAGCTATATCTTTGTTGAAGAGGACGACGAGCTACGCCTGCATAGCATGACCGACGAAGGTACCGCGCTACGCAATCTTTCGGTGGAAGAGCTAAAAACCCGCCTGGATGAAATCGCTCACCTCGCCTCAGATCGGTTAGAGCAGCTCAGGGAAGAGGCGGAAGAGGAATACGAGGATGAAGAGGATGAGCTAGAGAGCGACATGGAGGAGGATAGCGAAGCAGAGGAGGATGAGGACATTGCAGAGGAGAACGAGGACGAAGACTTCGAATTTACCAACATGGCTACCCGCCTTAAGGAAGCTCTGCAAGTGACGACAACCGCAATGCACTTCGCCGACGCTCTGATAGCACAGGCTCCACTTGATAGTCCCGAAATATACAATACCGCCTTCGATCAGGCTGAAATACTTCAGGATCACGAGCGGGCCGCCGCCTATATGCAGCTTCAGATGGAGCGATTTCCAGACCTTCGCGCGGAAGCACTCCAAAAACTTGCCATCGTTCACTTCGCTATCAGCGAAGCATACGACGAGAGCGAGGACGAAGAGCAGAAATTGCGCTTTTTCGAGCTAGCGGAAAAAAACTTGCGCGACTCGCTCGCTACCAATAAAACCGCCTTTGGCTTAGTGATGCTTGCCCAAACATTGATTGCCCAAAAGAAACAGCTTGACGAGGCTGAAGAGCTTTTGCGCCAGGCGCAGGAGTTTGAAACCCAACCAAAGGAAACAACCTTGATCGAGGTCGGCCTGGGAATGCTGGCTCGTGATAAAGAGGAATACGAGCAGGCGTTGCTCCATTACCAGCACGCCGCTGATATCAGTCCTGATTTCCCAGGTATCTGGTCCGCGCTTGGTCAACTTCAGAGCAAGCTTGAGCAGTATGAAGCAGCCGAACAAAGCCTTTTGCGTGCCCTTGAGGAAGATCCAGAACAACTTGACGCTTACTTTACCCTATCTAGCCTCTATATGGATCAACTGGATAACCCGACGAAAGCGCAGGAAATATTGGAGGAGGGCTTAGAGGAATACCCGGACTCCGCCGAGCTACTGGCTGCTCTTGCTCTCATGTACCTGCGAAATAAGGATTTCCACAGCGCACACGAGTATCTTATAGAGGCAGAAAACATCGATCCTGAGCTAGAGATTGTCCAGCAGGCTCGTCAGCTCTACAATGCTGAGAAAACTGCTCAACGTCAATCACCCAAACTAAAATTCAAACAGCACAAACACAAAAAGAAACGATGATACAACAGCAACAAGCTATCACGTACCATACAATCACGCTCGGTCCACTGACGCGTGAGGGGGATGCGCTGGCTGAAATCACGATACCGGCAGAAGAGCACATGTCTCAGACGCTCACCGTGCGCGTACCTGCCGGTTTACCTGGTGAGCGCGTCACCATTGCGGTTGAGGCACCGCCGACTCCACCCACCGGACGACGCGCTCGGCGATGGAAGCCTCGTCCCCCTCGCGTCTGGATTACCGCGATTCACCAGCCTTCGCCCCTGCGCACCCAGGCCCCCTGTCCGGTCTTTGGCACCTGTGGCGGCTGCCAACTGCAACATATGCAGTATCAGGCCCAATTGGAGTGGAAACGCGAGGTGGTCTATCAGCTCCTGCACGATATCGGAGGCTTTGTCGATCCGCCTCTCTTGCCAACGGAGCCTTGCGCTATTCCCTGGCACTATCGCAATCATATGCGCTTCTCGGTCAATCGCTCAGGACAGCCAGGCCTGACCGCACGCGGAACGCATCGTGTCCTGCCACTGAGCGCGTGCCCGATTGCCCATGAGCGGATCAATCAGGCGCTACATGTGCTCAGCCAACAAACGAATGCACGCCCGCAGGCATTGATTCGCTGTAGCGCAGTAAGCAATCAGATCATGCTCCAACCAGCACCATCGCCTGACGTTGCGCAACAATTGGCCGACGCCGGGCTTAATCTCCAGACCGAAACAATGGAGGAAGTGCTGGGAGGGCAGCCGTTCCGCATTCGCCCAAGCTCTTTTTTTCAGACCAATACGGCTCAGGCAGAAAAAATGGCCCGCATGGTGATTCACGGCCTGTTTCAAGCGGCAACTCCACCAACCAGAGACGCTCGCTCAATGACGATCATCGACGCCTATTGCGGTGTAGGAACCTTTGCCCTGCTGCTCGCTCCCTATGCCGATAAGGTGATCGCTATCGAAGAGTCCGCCAGCGCGATCAAAGACGCTCAGTGGAACTTGCGCCATACCACGAATGTCGAGATCCTCAAAGGCAAAGTTGAGGATGTTTTGCCAACGCTCGCGACACCAATCGATGGTCTGGTGATCGATCCGCCGCGTGCTGGCTGTCAGCAGGTCGTACTGGATGCGCTGATCCAACACCCTGTCGCGAAAATCGTCTACGTCTCGTGCGAGCCTTCCACGCTGGCGCGCGACCTCAATATCCTTTGCCATATCCATCCAACCTACCGTCTACAATCCATACAGCCGCTTGATATGTTTCCTCAGACGGCCCATATCGAATGTATTGCCATTCTGGAGTGTATGTAGTGATGTCAAAACAGCTTCCGTTACTTCTGGCCTCGGCTTCCCCCCGTCGCAGGCAGCTGATCTCTCTGCTCAATCTTCCTTTTACCGTCGCCGTTGCCCCCACCGATGAGGATGCGGCACAAGAACACTATCACGGCCCCATTGAGGGTCTGGCACAATGGACGGCAGCGCACAAAGCCCTGATGATGTTTACCCTCGCTGAGACCACCAACCACCTCGTTATCACCGCCGATACCACCGTGCTGCTCAATGGAGAGGTGCTGGGCAAACCTCGCGACGAGGCTCACGCGCGCGAGCTGCTGCTTTCCCTGCGAGGGCGCTGGCATCAGGTAGTAACCGGAGTGGTGGTGAGCACGCTAATTAATGGCAAGTTGCAGCTCGCCGGAGCAAGCTGCTCTACGCCGGTGCTGATGCGCAACTACAGCCTGGAAGAAGTTGACGCCTATATTGCCTCAGGCGATCCAATGGATAAAGCCGGAGCATATGGTATCCAGCATCCACAGTTCCAGCCGACCGAGCGCATCAATGGCTGTTACCTGAATGTGGTTGGCCTGCCCCTGTGTGTGCTTGTTGATCTGCTAGCCAGATTCGATGTCTATCCTGCAAATCCAGAATGCGCGAAAATTGGCTGCCCCTGGTCGGAACGATGTCTGCGCTAGCTGATAACCCGGTTCGAGGACGATACGCCCCCAGCCCGACAGGAGATCTGCATATGGGCAATCTGCGTACCGCGCTGCTGGCATGGCTCTACGCCCGTTGTGCTGGTGGTCAGTTTGTGCTACGCATTGAAGACCTTGATCTTCCCCGCGTCCGTGCGCAATCGTCCGCACGCATGCTCAGTGACCTGCGCTGGCTTGGCCTCGATTGGAATGAAGGGCCGGACTGTGGCGGCCCATACGCCCCTTACGTGCAAAGCCAACGCAACGATATCTATCAGCATTACCTCCAACGTTTACAAGACGCGGGCCTGCTCTACCCGTGCTATTGTAGTCGATCCGAGATTGCCCATGTCGCCAGTGCACCTCAACAGGGTGCGGACGAGGGACCGCGCAATCTTGATACGTTCCGCGTTCCAACGCCTCTGTCGCGGCTAGCTGCGCTCAGGAACGCGGAATCGAGGTATCCTGGCACCTGCCGCCATCTTACCCAGACACAGCGCCAACGCCATGAAGCTAATGGCCGTCGTCCCTCCTTGCGCTTTCGCGTGGATGACCAGCGCATCGTCTCCTTCACCGATCTGGTCGCTGGCCCGATCACGCAACATGTTCAGCAAGCTGTAGGAGATTTCATCGTGCGCCGCTCCGACGGCATCTTCGCCTACCAATTCGCCGTCGTGGTCGATGACGCGCTGATGCACATCAACCAGGTTGTGCGCGGTGCCGATCTACTCTCATCCACCGCCCGACAAATCCTGCTCTACGAGGCGCTCGGCTTCCCCATCCCCACCTTCGCCCATGTTCCCCTTATGCTAGATGGGCATGGCAAGCGCCTCGCCAAACGCGACCTGAGCGCAGGTCTTGAGCCGCTCAGAGCGGCAGGAGCGACAGCAGAGCAAATCGTGGGACAACTCGCTGCAAGCTGTCATCTGGTAATTCCTGGTACAGCAATTAGCCCGACAGGGCTGATACAAGAATCTTTCTGCCAGAGTTATGATATAATGCGCGCAAAGTTACAGTTACAAAACCGCTAAACAGCTAGAGGATTGGGTCGATTGTGCATATGTCTTTCTTAGGCAGTCTTTTGTATTTGAGATCAGCAGATACCGCCGACATAACGATTATGATACTAAACATTGTCCTTAGTGTACTCGCGCTATTAATCGCATTGGGCCTCGGCCTGCTCCTGCGCCGCCTGCTCGTGCGTCGCCTTCAGCGCACGGTGCTTGATAAGTGGATCGTCCAGACATTAGGCGTTCTCGTGATTCTTCTCCTGCTGGCCTTAGGGGCATTCTCCATTGTGGGCATCTGGAACCTCAATCTCCTTTTCCAGATCCTCAACATCAACCAGCTTGAGATTAAGGATATTAGAAACTTTAGCCTTAATTGTATTGGAACTGGCCTGCTGATAGCATTCGGCGTTGGGATTGCCCGCACCGTTAAAAAGCTCACGATTCGGGGGCTGGGAGAGAACCGCATTGACATCAACATTCGTACCCTGGTCGGGCGCGTTTTCTATTTTGTTGTGCTCCTGGTCGCGATATTCTGGATTCTCTCCATCTGGAACGTGCAACTAGGCATTCCTGTGGCCGCCATTGGTGTGCTTACCGTTGCCACCGCCGTCGCCATTCAGGATATTCTGAAAGATCTGGTCGCAGGCTTCTATATCCTGCTTGAACGTCCTTTTTACATCGGCGATCAAATTAGCGTCATCAACAATTCTGCCACTTACACGGGCAAGGTGGAAGATGTCCAGTTGCGCGCGACCAAACTCCGTCTTACCAGTGGCGAAGAGGTCACGATCCCCAACTCGTACGTCTTTGGTGGCGTTGTCACGAACAACTCTTTTTATGGCGAGCGGCGCGCGATTATTACGATTAATTTAGCGCAGCAAGATTTTGTGAAAGAAGAAACTCCGGGACAGATTCTTCAGGCGATTAAAGACTTTGAAGCTATTACAGTCAAACCAGAGCCAGCAGTGCTCGTGAGCGGCTATACCAATCAACAGATTACGCTCATGCTACGCTTCTGGATTACGAGCGGACAACATGCTATTATCTCAGACGTGGTCTACACGTTACATACGCTCTTACCCGAAGCGGAGTTGACGGTACAGGAATCTGCTGGCAATATATAAACAACGCATAAGTACTAGACTGTTCCCTGGAGGAAAAAACACACGTTGGAGAAGTATAGCCCATTGCCCGATAAGCGTCGTATTGGCCTTATTGGAGGTACGTTTGATCCTATTCACTATGCTCATCTTGCCATTGCGGAGGAGGTTCGTACAGCCCTTGACCTTACGGAGATGGTCTTTATCCCGGCGGGGGAGCCACCTCATAAAATCGGGCATACTTTGACAGCCATTGATGATCGCCTGGCTATGCTTCAACTTGCGATAGCCTCAAATCCGCATTTCACCTATTCGCGCGTTGAGATAGATCGCTCTGGGCCGTCGTACCTGGTGGACACCCTACGTATTTTGCATGCTGAATGGGGAACAGATATCAACCTCTATTTTGTTATAGGTTGGGATAGCCTGGAAGAGTTGCATCATTGGCACGATCCTCTAGGCATTCTGGAACAATTGACACACCTGGTGGTTGTGAAACGTCCAGGGCATAGTGTGGATATCGAGTACAACAAACAGCTAGAGCTGCGCTTACCTGGAATTATGCAACGCTTACTCGTTACATCCGCGCCGCAATTAGCTATCTCCTCCACCGATTTACGCCGCCGCGTCGCTGAGGAGAGATCGATCAAATATCTACTACCGGAAACGGTGGAACGCTATATCTATGAACATGGACTTTACCACCCTGTTCATAGGAGGTAAAAGGCATAGCAACGATGCAACCAATGCAGTTTGAATTAGGTGACCGGTTACGGCTCCGCAAACAACATCCCTGCGGTAGTTTTGATTGGGAAGTGGTACGCCTGGGAGCCGATATCGGTCTGTGCTGTGAAAAATGTGGACGCAGAATTTTACTACCACGCTCGGAGGTCGAACGCCGCACCAAACAACGCCTCCCGCGTGCATCCAGGCCAGAACACGATCCGCTGGCACTCGACGAAGAATAATGTAGCGATATTGAAAATGTGACCCGTCGGAACCTGTGTACCTGTCCGTTCGTAGAAGCTTACGAATGCTACACCATCAGGAATACAGCAGTAAAATTCAAGGAGATATGCTATGGATCTAGTCAATCAAGGCGAGGGCTTTCTGACTTTGCTCAAGAAGCGAAATTTTTTGCGCCTCTGGCTGGCCCAACTTATCTCCATGACTATTTTTAACGCCTCAAATTATGCCGTGCTGATCCTGATTGACAACATTACCCACTCCACCACGCTGATCGGCGTTGCCATTATTTGCTTTAGTTTGCCCGCGATTCTCTTTGGCGCACCTGCGGGCGTTTTTGTGGACCACATGAACAAGCGTCGCGTCCTGTGGGCCAGCAATATGCTGCGTGCAGCTGCGACCTTCGTATTTGTGATTACACTGCTTGTCGAGCCGCACCTGCTGCTGCCCATTTACCTGCTCACCTTTTTGATTTCATCCATCGGCCAGTTCTTCACCCCTGCCGAAGGCTCGGCTATTCCTCTGCTGGTAAGCAATGAAGAATTGATGCCCGCCCTCTCCCTTTTCAATGTCACGTTTATGCTTTCGCAGGCCCTGGGCTATGTGCTCTTTGCTCCCATTCTGTTAAGCCTGCTACCCACCTTTAAAATTTTCGGCATTACCATCGATGCAGTTATACAACTATACACAATTATTAGCCTGCTCTATCTCGCCTGCGCCACGCTGATTCTGCTGATCCCGTCAGCCGCATTGCAAAACGCGCAACGCAAAAACAAAACCGGCGATATCACAGCTCAAACCATCGGTGTGATGGATAGCATCTGGCAAGAGATGTACCAGGGATGGAGCTTTGTGCGCCGCAATAAACAGCTTTTCCTGGCAGTGATCCAGCTCTCCTTCGCGGGCGTCCTCATTCTGGTGATTGGGCAGTTGGCAACTCCCATTGTTGCACAGTTGCTTAAACTCCCGCCTACCGCAATGGCTTTTGTCTTTGCGCCTGCTGGCATCGGACTGGTAGCTGGTTCGGTGTTTATGCCGCGCATCACCCGTCGCCTGGGCCGATCTCGCACCATTTTTAGTGGCTCGGTTGCCCTGATGGTTGCAACACTACTTTTACCGCTCTTAACCCTGTTAACCCGCACACTTCAGCCATCAGGCTGGAACACCAATCCCCTCTTGCTTTTCTTGATCGCGCTTTGTATGTTCGCCGCCGGAGTGGCACTGGACTTTATCAATATTCCGGCACAAACCGCGATTCAGGAGCTGACGCCCGATTGGATCAAGGGGCGCGTGCTGGCGCTGCAACTGGTACTCTACAATGCCTGCTCCATTCCGGTGATCTTGTTCATCGGAGCAACCGCTGACATCTTCGGCATTGATCGCGTGCTCTACCTGCTCTCTGCCTGCGAAATAGCCTTTGGCCTATGGGGTCTCTACTATGAGCGCAAACACCCGGACCAGACGCCACCAGCAGCAGAAAATAGCCCGACACAAACGGAGCCCGATCAAATTGCTCCCACTTCCTCACAATCGCATTGACTGAATGGCCCACTTACGTCTACAATAGTACATGGTGGAGTAATATTACTGAGAGCATAAGGGGTATGGACTCTAACACTCAACTGATGGCGCAGATAGCGCCATACCAACCGTGGCTAATCATTGCAGGCGTTTTTATTCTTTTTATGCTGCTACGCGTTACCCGCAGAGGCTTGCGCCAGCGCATCGACGAAATCGGCTATCGTTTACTGCGTGAGCGCGGTTTGCTAATCTGGTTCTGGCTCAACGCTCCCGGAGTGATGCTGCATGAACTGAGCCATGCCCTTGTGGTGTTTTTATTCTCACCCTTTGGCTTCCGCATCACCAGCATTACGCTCTTCCGCATCAAACCAATGGTGCAGCGCGGCCCCAATGGGCGCGTGATGCGCAGCGGCGGACGCCAATCGCTTCAGCTTGGCGAAGTGCAATATGTGCGACCGCAGGGACGCCTGATGAGCTATATCGGTGATGGTTTTAGCGGCATTGCCCCTCTTTTCGGTGGCGTGCTGGCACTCTCTTTCCTCTACTGGGTCGCAACCGGCTATGGCCTCTGGGATTTCCCGCTCGATACAACGCATCATTACCTGCAAATCCTGCGTCCTGGTTGGCCCTGGTGGACGCTGATTTTTGCCCCTTACCTGATCCTCACCGTAACATCAGAACTCTGGCCCAGTCGCCAGGACTGGATGGGGGCGCGCTGGCTGGTGATGGGGCTGATCGTTCTCGGCTGCCTGGGCCTCTTTTTGCTC
>DASTZT010000546.1:0-10688 GCA_035764225.1 Ktedonobacteraceae bacterium | reverse complement strand
TTGCGTCTCGATTTTATAAGAATAAGCCGAATCACCCACCGGGATAAAGTGCATGTTCGTCACAGCAAGCTGCCAATGTTCCAATAATACCGCTCTGACAATCTGCTCGCCTCCAGGTAGAGGTGTTTTCATAGCTGTACTTCCTCTATGTAAGCAATCTAATCGAGATGAAGGCGGTCTGCTAAGGGCTCGGCTTCAAAGCGGGCAAAATCTGATGCTCTAACCATTCCTGAGCGGTGAGCCATAAGACACGCGCACCAAAGTAGCCCAGGGCAAGCCCGCACAAAATATTGATCCAGCGAAACAGCGCGGGCCGAATCCAGCGGCGTCCCCAACGCATGCCAGAGCTGATCCCAATGCACCAGAGGACGGCACCAATAAAAAAGCCGATGAAGAATACGGCAAACTGTACTCCAACTACCCCGGACGCCACCACGCTACTGCCCAGGCCGGACCAAAACGCCAGCCCGACAGGATTGGCCAGGCCGAAGATCACCCCTGTCGCAAAATCTCCCCTCGTCGTGGCCGTCTTGCCTTCAGCAGAGCGACGATGCGCCAGAGCCTCATAAAGGGCTAGCCAGGCCATACGCAGCAGAAAACACCCGCCGACGATCCCCAACACTACCTGAATCGCCAGGTAATGAGCAAAGACGGTAACACCCGTTAACGCCAGCAATGCCCAGAAAGAATCGCCAATAAGCGAACCAGTCTCGACCATCAGCGTTGAGCGTGCTCCGTGAGTTACCCCACGCCTGATAGCTTCGGTGTTCACTGCTCCGGGGGAGGCCGCATAGGCAATGCCTAGTCCGATGGCCGTGATCAGTAAAGTAATTTGCATCAATATAGATCTTTCTTATTGATAATCCAATTCCTGCACTATTTTAGTAACTCTTCTCCTCGTGCTATTGCAGGGAATGTACATACGCCACGAACTTATCGCCGCGATCAAATTCGTTGAGGAACATACGGAAACTGGTAAAGCCGGGCGAGAAGAGCAGCACATCCCCAGGACGCGTCAGGGCTATAGCAGTGTCGATGGCCGGCTTGAAATCGTCAAAAACACCACGTATGGGATCGGGGACGCCCTGCTTGCGTGCTTCCTCCTGAACAGCAGGAAGCAGCTCATCGGTGCCGCTGCCCGCCATCAAGATCACGTCTCGACAGCGTTGCACGATTGTCGCGGGCCATTGCTCCAGGGGAAGATGCTTGGTATTGCCACCGGCTACCAGCACAATCGGGCTAGCAAAAGCTTCCAGAGCCACGCGGCCCGCCACCGGCGTCGTGCTCGTGCTATCGTTGATAAAACGCACGCCGTTGATCACACCCACCTCTTCCAGGCGATGGGCTACCCCGCGAAAACGACGCACGGTAGCGGCAATACACTCGTCCGATACCCCTAGCAGGCGAGCCGTTGTCGTCGCCATCAAAATATTTTCCAGGTTATGGCGACCAGCGAGAGGCGTTTCAGTAAAAATGAATGGTTCTACGTCGCTAGAGCCGCGCTGAAAGCTGCCCCCACGTTGCAGGCTGGTAAACCAGGTTTGGCCCGGTGCCTCTTCGCCAAAACGGCGTGTCCAAGGGTTGTCATAATTGAACACAGCGATCCCTTGAGGCGACTGATGGCGGAAAATATGCGCTTTGGCCTCAGCATATTCTTCCATGCCGCTATAGGTATTCAGATGATCGGGGTAGACGTTGGTCATCACCGCAATCGCAGGGCTGAGCGCGTGCGGAGCCAACCCTTCAAGCTGCCAGCTTGACAGTTCCAGCACCACCAGCGTCTCGCTAGTGATTTGAGGGAGCAGCGAGAGCGTCTCTACTCCGGCAACATTGCCACCCAGCACTGTAGGAGCACCGCTGGCATGAAGGATTTCGTAAATGAGGGTGGTCGTTGTCGTCTTGCCCCGCGTCCCGGTGATCCCGATGATGCGACCAGGACAGGCCAGGAAGAACAGGGCAATCTCCATCTCGATACGCGCCCCATGTTCCTGAGCCAGCAGCAGATAGGGCGAGGTGCGAGGAACGCCCGGATTACGAATCACGATCTCTGCCCACAAAAAATCTTCTTCGCGATGCTGTCCCAAGACAAACTCTATAGGCAGACCTGCCAGAGCCTGGATGCTGGGAGCAAGCACCTCCTTCGACTTCATATCTGTCACGCGGACAATCGCGCCTTGTTGGGCAGCGTAACGCGTCGCCGCCATCCCCGAACCCTGTAGCCCCAGCCCCATGACCAGAACTCGTTTTCCTCGCAAATCCATCTCTGACACACCCTCAATTTCTTACGTATGAAAAAATCTACTACATGTTGCCATGATAGCAGAATAGAGCAAGGGAGACAAATAGCGGCTACGAAGCAATCTGGCAACATACATTTCTATAGAGCAGACAGAGCAGCAAAAAAACGCTATAATATCAACACAACAGATTTGTCATAGGCTTCGTCATAGCGCATCAATATAGAGGCATCACAAGGAAGTTACCTGGAAGAGCGCTTTCGGGTACCTAGAAAAATATCAAAACATGGAACTGGGGCACGCAAAACAACTTGAGTATATTCTTGGACATGTGCCGGTTGGGGTTGCCATTCTGGATTCTACCACCCTGGATATCATCTATGCCAATTCATACCTGACCTCGCAGCTCAATACTTCCTGGAACCATCTGGATGTGATCGGGCAACCCGTAGCAACGATACTTCCCGAAGCTATGCGCGAGGCCGCCTTGCCATTACTGCGTCAAGTGGCAGCGACGGGACAACGGCTTCAGTACGAGGAAGTGCCGTACGAAGGCTTTCTGGAGACACGGGGACGCACCTATTGGCGCGTCGTGGTTGAACGCTCACCAGTCGCTGCTGGCAAAACGACTCGCACACGCAAGCAAAACCAGCAAGCACCATTGCTGATTACCATCGAGGATGTCACCAATTCGGTGCGTTCGCGCCTGCACCTCAACGCCATTCAGCATATCTCCTCGGCCATTGCTGGCGCATCGGCGCTCCCTCTCGTCCTCGACAGAATTTTGCAAGCATTGCAGGAAATGGTCGGTTCCAAACGCTGCGCCATTCTGCTGATTGAGCAATCAATCTCCGATAGTGAAGCACGGATCTCAGGCTACGACGAGCGCCAGCGTAGCGCCATCGATGCACCTGCTTCGGTCGTCGTCACGGCGCAAAAAGGCATTCATCTCTGCGCTCATGACTGGCACCCACTGCTCAATGAACGAATCTTGCTGGGTCGTGTTGTGCGAGAACGCCGTACGCTGGTCATCACTGATACCAGCACTATTCCCGATATTGAACTACCCTCACTCGATAATCATGGAGAGCCATGCCGTCCAGGTTCCGTCCTCTGCGTTCCCATCTTCGACTCTTATCCGCCATACCTGTCCCAGGAAAGCGCCAGCATGGGCGAGCATATCAGACCAGTGCTTGGCACAATTGAAGTCTACCACCGGAGAACGCGCGGCTTTCCGCCTGAAGAAGTTGAGCTACTCAATCGCTTCGCCCAACAGGCAGGGTTGGCGATTCAGAATGCTCGTCTCTTCCGCAGCATTGATCGCTGGGCCCGCGTCGCCAGCCGCAATGCTCACCAGAAAGAGAATGTGATGCAGGCCATCCCTGATGGCGTCATGATCTTCGATCCGCGCTGGCGCATAGCCGACGCTAACCACACCGCTCGCAAACTCTTTGGCTGGTCTGATAACGTGATCGGCCTCCCTATCACCCAGGCTCTCACATTGAGTCAGCAGAAAATGTTAGACAAAGATCTTGCCTGTCTGGACGAAGCTCAACTGATCCAGGAGCTTGAGCGCCGGGCCTTACAGGGACAGATTGACGAATACAAAATCATCGGGGGGGATGGTCAACATTACACCTTGCGCTGTTCCTATACGCCCATCCGCGACGATCTTGGAGACATCTTCGCGTTCATCATTATCTATCATGACGTAACAGAGGAAGTCGCGGCGCGTGAACGAATCGAGGCCGAAGTGGTGGCACGTACAGCCGAGCTGGCTCAGCGCAATGAGGCCCTCCAACTCGCGAGAATCGCCCAGGAGCTGGCAAGCGCACGTATGGAGGTGCTGCTGGAAAGCCTTCCCTCTGGCGTGTTGCACGTCTCCAATGACTACACAATCACGCTGATTAACCGTCACGCCGTAGAGCTTTTACAACGCATCGGGGTAGTGTTGGAACCGCTCAACGATCTCGCAACCGCCTGCAAAAAGGCCATTGGGCTAAATTGCGCGGACGTATTTCGCGCAATTCCTATGTACAGTTCAGCAGGTTCAATGGTCACGTTTGAAGAACAGCCGCTCAGCCGCGCCTTGCTACAGGGTACGGCCAATGAAGCTGAGCTACACATTACGAAGAAGGATGGACAAACGATCCACCTGCTCGTCAACGCCGCTCCCCTGCGTGCTCCCGATGGCACCATCACCAGCGCCATTCTCGTCATCCAGGAAATTACCAGAATCAAGTTGCTAGAGCGCGCGCGTGAAGATTTTTTCACTACGATGGCCCATGAGCTGAAGACGCCGTTAGCGAATATACGCGCCCACCTGAGTGCCCTGCTCGCCAGAGATCTGCAATGGTCGAGCGAAGAACAACACGACTTTTTACACACAGCTGATGAACAGGTTGAACGACTCGTCGGCATGGTCAATCACTTTCTGGATGCTTCTCGCGTCGAAGCCGGGGCGCTACGCATGCAGATGGAGGCCATCTTGCTGCCAGAGATGATCGAAGACCTGCAAGACCGTCTGGAGGCGCTCATCACGTCATCGCAGCGATCTCTCAAGGTCGTTCTCCCTCCACAACTCCCGGCAGTCCAGGGAGACTATGAGCTGATTATGAGCGTGCTGATTAACCTGCTGAGCAACGCCTTTCGGTATGCACCGGAGGGAGATATCGTCCTGCTCGAAGCTGAGCTGGTCAATGATCCCCAAACTCAGCAGCCGACCGGCGTCACCTTGCGGGTCACGGATCGCGGCATCGGCATGACCTCCGAACAGCAAACAGCCATCTTTACCCGCTTCAGCACCTTTGCCGCCGCCCATCGACCGAATGCGGACCGACCCGGACAGCCAACGCTAGAACGCAGACGAGGCACAGCACGCTGGAGTCCGGCAACGGGGCTAGGACTCTACATCAGTCGAGGCATTATCGAAGCCCACCACAGCACATTGGAAGTGAAAAGTGGTCCCGGCCTGGGCGCTGTTTTTGCTTTCACCTTACCGACGTTTACAGGAAAACGCGAACTTGAACCCACAGAAACGATTCTATAAAGTTGGATGGACAAGAGGAGAGGTGCAGTATGTCCACAAATGACAAAAAAGTTCGCATCCTGTGCGTTGAAGATGACCCACAGATGCGCACATTCCTGCTCGCCCAACTAAAGGCGCGCGGATTTCATGCGCAGGCAGTACGCGACGGAGCGCAGGCTATCGATCTGGCGGCAATATTCCAGCCCCAGCTCGTGCTGCTTGATCTCTCACTGCCAACCCTGGACGGCTTAACCTTCTTACGCCGCCTGCGTGAGTGGAGCCGGGCCCCGGTGATTGTGCTCTCGGCCCACGATGAAGAACCGGTCAAAATCAAGGCGCTGGATCTTGGAGCCGATGACTATCTGACCAAGCCATTCAGCCTGAACGAACTACTGGCACGCGTGCGCGTTTCTCTCCGCAGGGCCGAAGAGACGGCGCGTTTGCGTAACAGTTTGCCAGGGAGCGAAACCCAGCGTCCGAGCTACCGTAGCGGCGGAGAAAGCGGGCTACTGGTCGATTTTGCCCATCGGCTCGTCCGTTCGGGTGGGCAAGAAGTGCATCTCACGCCCACCGAATATGACCTGCTGTGCGAACTTACGCGCAACGCAGGCAAGGTATTGACCCATCGCGAGTTGTTGCAGCGCGTCTGGGGACCCGATTATAGCGGGGAAAACACCTACCTGCGTACCTTTATACGCCATCTACGACGGAAGCTAGAGCCTGATCCATCGCAGCCTCGCTTCCTGCACAACGAACTGGGAGTTGGCTACTACGTGCCCCCTCCAGATCCTGAAGGGCTATAACTTCCAACTTATAGGTATCACTAAAATTCTATATTCCAGAATGTTCACATGATTTTCACAAAATTGTGTAGATCTTCACATCATTATCACCAGTAGTTAGGTAATCTTTCTACAGAGATGGAACTCATCCCTCTCCCTGTCGCACCGGTGGAGCGACCGCATGTAGCCAACAAATACGCGAAGCGGGAGCAAACATGCCAGTCATGCATGATGATGACACAGCGAAGATCCTGCCGGTTAGCGGCAATATGGATGCATTAAAAAAAGAGACAACGGATCAGGAGTATGGCTCCGATCACCTGGAACTCGAACAATCAGGAGAGCAGTCTGAGACACGTTGTATCCTGGTAGTTGAGGATGATCCCGCTCTGGCAAGCCTGGAAGCGAACATTTTAAAGTCGCACGGCTTCACCGTTGTCACCGTAAACAGCGGAGAACTTGCTATCACCGCGCTCAGTCGCGCTATTCCTGATCTCGTAGTGCTCGACCTTGAACTGATCAGCAAAGTCAGTGGCTGGGATGTCCTTGAGGAGCTACGCGCCTGCGCCCCCATTCCAGTGCTGCTCACCACAAGTTCAACTGTGGCAGTACGCAGATACATGTATACGCGAGGTGAAACAAGAGAAACGCTCGATCATTTACCGAAACCTTATCCCATGCAGACATTTCTCAGGCGGGTCAAGCGCATGCTAATGACGGCACCGCAGTAGTTGTTTTCAACTTCAAAGGAGGTTCCCATGGAACGCAAGGAAGATCGCGAAATTTTGCGTAAGGGTGGGTTCGCTGAAAATGAAATGAAAATGCTAAGCAACCTTCGTAGAAACTACACCGAGCAGGAACAACGCCTGGCCCAGGAGAGCCACCGCCGTCTGGAATTTGTACGTTGGCTCGTTACCACCGGCAAACTTACTGACCAGATCGCATAAGTTCACAGCGTAAGGCTACCTTCCTGAGAAAAGAAAGCCATGCACCCGACGGAGAACAGTTCCGGCCAGGGGTACATGGCTTTTTGTCGAGAATCAGCCAGTAGAATAAGTGCGGGATCATAGAACGTACTCAATTGCAGAGTACACTATCATGATGGTAGCAAATGGTTTTTGCGCACAACCAGCCCATCAATATTATCCCAGAATATCGATGAATCAGTTCGCTCCTGAGCATCAGGCCGCTCTTGAGGCAATGGTATTTTACTCACGGATTGCATAATACGCTCGACCAACGATGGAGGAGGCTCTATTTGCTGGAGCTGGCTGAAAATGTTATCAATATCATCTGATGCCACATCGTCAGCTAATAAAGCTTGCGGAAAATATTTCATACATGCTCCCTCTTACGTTATTCATACCATCTCTGCTGCTAGTACGAATAACGTAAGAGAGAAGTTTCAGATTGTTCAATACCCTACCACCATCTCTATACGCTCGCAACGAATTTATAACACAGAAGAGGGCTGCCATTGATTGCTCAGAGCGGCACGCAGCAAAGGGCGGGCACGCTGGAAGTAGGTCTTTGCCGTTGCCTCAGGCATGCTCAATGTTTTGCCAATTTCGGAGAAGCTGAGTTGGCCAGCATAGCGCAAAAGTACTACTGAGCGAAACTTGGGCGGCAACGCTTCTATGGCTTTACGTAACGCCTGTTGCAGATCATGGCGCTCGGCGATCTCATCGGGCAATGGACGATTATCGGGCATGATGGCAAGAGGAGAAAGATCATCTTCATCATTCCCTGCTTCTAACTCAGAGAAGTGAATGGCACGTTTGCGACGCAACTCATCCAGACAACGATTACGAGCAACCTGGAAGAGCCAGGCTTTCAACGGCTCCCCCGTCCGTAACGTTGGCATGGAAATATACAGTTGCAGAAAAACTTGCTGGGAAACATCACATGCCAGATCATAATCACCCAGACAATGGCAAATGAAATTGAATAAAGGAACATTATAACGACGGACCAGCGCCTCGAATGCTTGCTGATCTCCGGCCAGTGTCTGTTTCACTAACATACCATCAGTAATTTCTGGTGATTGCGTTTTTGTTCGTTCTCGTACTTGCATACTGCATACCCTCACTTTCTTTCATCTCTTCTAGGGTAGCTGTTTCCACTAGAAATTTCAAGCATTTTTGAGGGTTATAAGCTCTGCTGTATGCTACTCTAAGCGTAAACTAAAGTATATTTAAGTAATGAGATTTTATTATTAAGGAAGTTAAGAGTTCGATTACTTATCTTATTCTAATGTACATCTTATCGTATTCTAAGCATGAGCAAGGGGGAATGGGCTGAGCCAGAAATGAGCCAACAAGTCAGGCTCGCTTCTGGCAAACGTAGATCATTGATGGAGAGGTGGCAGTCAGTGGCTCTTGCTGCCAATTGCCATAACACTGGCGGATGCGCAATCCATTGTGGAAGAGCAAAGCCTCCATCTCCTGAGGAAAGACATAGCGCAGGTCCGTATATAGTATTTTTTCCACGCGCTGACCTCCCGGATGGAGGAAGGTGAGACGGCGCGTGTAATGCTGGATCTGGGTCATCGGATCATAATATTGCTCTTCAGCCGCGATGAGTTGCCCACCGTCAGGCAGTAGATACTGCGGCGGCTCCGGGTGGCGAACTTGCAAGAGGTTACGTGGAGTGGGATTGCGCGTTTCAAAGAGAAAACACCCCTCTGGGAGCAAGTGCTCTCGGACGCGAGCCAGCATCGCCTCCTGGTCTTCACGCGTTAAAAAGAATTGCCAGGCGTTACAGAGCATAAAAACAAAGGGAAACTGCTTCTGGAGCTGGAATGTACGCGCATCCGCTACCACCCACTCAACGGAAACAGCACGCTCAGCCGCTTTCTTGCGAGCCTGGGCAATCATTTCTGGCACGATATCCACGCCCGTGACCTGATAGCCTTGAGCGGCCATGCGCAGAGCCATACGGCCCGTTCCACATGCCAGATCGAGCAGAGGCCCTCCAAGCAAACGCGCCCACCGCTCGATCAGAGGACGGTCATCATCGTAGTGCTCCACTTCCACATCATAGGTCTCCGGGTCTCGAAACTCTTCAAAATTATCATGATCGATCATTTTTACCTCTTATTATAAATTATCAAAACCGCGCAAGATTAGAAGAACGTAATAAACGGTTAAGAAACTGGCTGGCGACGCGCTGATCAACGCGGCTGCCAATACGAGCCAGCAGGACGTTGGCAGGCTCCATGCTCACATTTGGCTCGGTCGTGGGATACTCCTTGAAACCCTGAGAGCCAAATAAGCGCGCGATCAATTCCCGGTAGCGGTAAACGGAAATGCCGAGATCTTCCATATCCCAGTGCCACGACAGGCCGATAGCAAAAAAGATCATATCTTCTTTCGCATCCAACTCAAGCGCAAAGGCGAGCAAGCTTTTTGCAAGCCCCTGGCTCCGCCAATTTGAACTTACTTCTACCGCGACCTCATAGAGATTCTCGATCCCTTCCCACCACTCGTCAGCAGGGGCAATTGTCACCTCGCCGATGATCTCGCCAGATGGGGTATGAGCCAGTGCGAGGGCACAATCGGGGCTTTTCGCGATATTTAGCAGTAACTGCTGTTCACGCTCAGGCATACGAGCAAAGGCATGCAAACCTTTATCCGGCTTGAGCCGCTCGACAAGCGAAGGTGGACAGAAATCACGCAGCAAGATTGGTCCTTCGGGAGTTTCTAGCATTTTACTGCGCGAAGGCGTACTCTCTCTGTTCAGATGCAACAGATCGAAGAGGCCGGAGAGCGGTGAGCGTTGCCGAGCCGTCGGGAATGCCTGGCGGATGGAAGAAGGAATAACCAGCTGACGCACCAAGCCGACCGTTTGCCGATTGGTGTGGCTAATGGTCCAGCGACGAGGCTGAGCCGGGAAATCTTCGGCCCTGTCCATAAATGTCGTGGGAAACGACATGGCAACGGAGGATTTTCCCATAATTTGCTGACCTCTCTCCTCCTGGTCCTGAGCTTCCTGCCACGCTGGTTGCCAACGATCCACCCATTGCTGCGGCAACGGTTCCGGCACTGGCTGCTGCGACATCTCCGCCCACAATAAGCTCCAGGCTCGCGGCACTACCCGATAGAGGTCATAACCGCCGCCACCAACCGCGACCCATTTGCCATTACAGTAGGTATGGGCCAGTTGATGGACCAGCTTCATCTGTGCTTGAATGCCTTGCATCGTCAGACTCAGATGCGTCAAAGGGTCCCAGGCATGGGTATCACAACCATGCTGTGAAATAATGATATCAGGGGCAAATGACGTGACCAGGGGGAAAAGCAGAGCGTTCATGACCTCATTGTACGAATCATCCTCGGTAAACGGCTCCAGAGGAATATTGACTGAGTAGCCGCGCCCGCTCCCCTGGCCCAATTCCAGCACATCGCCAGTGCCAGGGAAAAGATAGCGCCCCGTTTCGTGCAAGGAAACAGTCAGCACGCGTGGCTCATCATAAAAGGCGCGCTGCACCCCATCGCCGTGATGGGCATCGAAGTCGATATATAAGACTTTGGCCTCGCAGCTTCGTATCACATGAGCAATGGCAACCGCGATATCGTTATAAACGCAAAAACCTGATGCCCGCTCCGCCCAGGCGTGATGCAATCCGCCAGCCGGATGAAA
>DASTZT010000545.1:0-7021 GCA_035764225.1 Ktedonobacteraceae bacterium | reverse complement strand
CAGCGCGCCAGCTGGTCCTCCGCAGATGCTCAATGGACGGTTGAGGCCGTACGTGGGCCGGATCAAGAGACCATCACTGTCACCTGCAATTTTCTTTGCATGTGTACCGGCTACTACGATTACGAGCAGGGATACACGCCTACGTGGCCTGGAATCGAACGCTTTACCGGGCGTCTTGTCCATCCTCAACACTGGCCTGAGGATCTCGACTATACGGGGAAACGGGTTGTGGTGATTGGAAGCGGGGCAACCGCAGTCACGTTAATCCCGGCACTGGCTGAGCAGGCAGCCCACGTCACTATGCTTCAGCGTTCCCCAACCTATATTGTTGCGCGCCCCGTGAGCGAGGATGGACCCAAAGGAATACGCCGCCTTGTCCCTGCCAGACTCGCCTATCAGTTCGCACGCTGGCAGGCGATTTTATTTGGCATCTATTTCTATGCTCTTACAAGACGCAAACCACTTGCGGCAAAACAGCAACTCCTGCGTCTGGTGCGCGAGCAACTTGGCGACGACTATGATATCGACACCCATTTGACCCCTACGTACAATCCCTGGGATCAACGACTGTGTTTGGCACCCAACGGAGATTTCTTCACCGCGCTCAAGGCGGGCAACGTAGCGATTGCCACTGACCAGATTGAGACCTTCACCGAGAACGGCATCAAGCTGCGCTCCGGCGAGGAGTTGGCTGCCGACGTGGTCGTGACCGCCACTGGCCTGACGATGAAGATTATGAGCGGGGCGCAGCTCGTCGTTGACGATGTGCCTGTGGATCTATCCAAGACGCTCATCTATCGAGGCATGATGTGTCGTGATATCCCCAACCTTTCCTTCGTCTTTGGCTACATCAACGCCTCCTGGACGCTCAAATGCGAACTGATCGCGCAACGCGTGTGCCGGATCTTGAACTATATGGATCGACACGCCTACACCCAATCTACCCCACGATTACAGGACGCCATCGCTGAAGAACCAATGTTGACGGAACTTACCTCCGGCTACGTGCGACGCGCAGGCGAGACGATGCCTCGTCAGGGTTCCAGTAACCCTTGGAAGATGCACCAACACTATCTGCGTGATGTGCGGAGTTTACGCTTCAGCCGCGTCAATGACGGAACGATGGAGTTTACGCGTCGCAACGATCACGCGCAACAAAACGCCCCTGTGGGGAAAGAGGCGGGGGAAGGAACAGCGCAAGCGATTCGTTGAAGGTAATACCTTGACAAACCATCCGAGAGCCAGGTATAGTTGTACTGGTTACCCATAAGATTAGATTACTTCTCATACAATCAGGCCATAAGGAGGTTTCCAGCGTGTGGAATAACAGCGAGATCCAGTCTGTACCCCATTACGCCTGGAAACTGCATGTGCCTGGTATAGCCGTCGCCACGCTCCTCCCAGCGGCGATGTATATCCCCGACACGGAGCCGCTTCAGGCCCAGAGCCTCATCATGCCCAAATTTTGGAGAGCATGGCAACATATGCGCAATGTGTCTTCCACTTGACGCTTAGCAACATTCAACACCTCTTCAGAATCGTGGGCAAGTAGCAGACTCCCACGATTTTTTTATGGGCTTTTTGTCCCACTATACCTATGCCTGCTCGCTTCACCTGCAAAAAAAACAGAAATGAGGAAAAAACAGCTATGCTTACAACCAGAGATGCTGCTGATCAACATTATCGGCGCGATTTAGGCGATGGTCTCGTGCTACGTTGGTCCACCGCGGACGATAGGGAACATATCGCTCAGCTATGCGGACATGTTTTTCGCGATAGCGCTGCTGAGCCGCAGAATAGTAACATGGAGAATTTTGTACGCCGACTGATGAGCGACTATCATCCCTGGATGGGTTCCGGCGACTTTGCCATTATCGAGGATACGCGTAAAGAAGGCAACCCGATCATTGCCTGCACCTGCCTGTGGCGGCACGAGTGGACCTATGAAGGCATCCCTT
Organism: Ktedonobacteraceae bacterium; assembly: GCA_035764225.1. Taxonomy (GTDB): domain Bacteria; phylum Chloroflexota; class Ktedonobacteria; order Ktedonobacterales; family Ktedonobacteraceae; genus DASRHT01. The sequence goes on along the minus strand of DASTZT010000545.1, from coordinate 5,063 downwards.
TTGGCGTCGGTCGCCCTGAGATTGTCGCCAGCGATCCAACGTATCGTCGTCGCGGGTTGATACGGGCATTGTTCGAGACGATCCATGCTCGTAGCGCAGCGGAGGGACATCTTGTCCAGGGAATTACCGGCATTCCCTACTTCTACCGCCAGTTTGGCTATGAATACGTGCTGGACCTGGAAGGGAAACGCGTCACCTATCTCTCGATCATTCCTAAAGCAAAGGAGGGAGAACCCGAACCATATACATTGCGCACGGCCACCATCGAGGATCTGCCTGTCATTATGGAAGCCTATAACAGTCGCAGCTCGACCAGCCCGGTCTGGCATAACATCCCGGAACGGCTCTGGCGCTACGAAATTGAGGCGTGGCATGGCGATTCCGAAGTGGACAAATCCTCGCATATTCAAATGATTGTCGATGCTAGCGGCGCTCCAAAGGGATTTCTGATGACCAGCTCAAAGCGGCGTCGCCATGAACTGGGTATCTGGGCTTTTGAAGTGCTACCCGGCGTCAACTTGCTCGCTATGATGCCGTCGGTATTACGCGCTTTGCAAGCTTACGGGTTACAAATGCCCACGTCCAGACCAGAGGCGGAGCCACTGAGGGAAATCGGCTTCTCTCTCTATCGTTCCCATCCTGTCTATGAGGCGTTAGGCAAAGAGTTTGCGCCCTCCCACCAGCCTGACTATGCCTGGTATATCCGGGTCGCCGACCTGCCTGCCTTCCTTCAGCATATTGCCCCGGCGCTGGAGCAGCGTTTGAGCAATTCGATCCTGGCAGGGTATACGGGAGAGCTGAAAATCGACTTCTACCGGAGCGGCTTGCGCATGGTTTTTGAGCAGGGACACCTGACAACGGCGGAAAACTGGGAGCTTCCCACCTACGACTCCAATGCCGGAGCGGGATTTCCTCCCCTGATCTTTCTCCAACTCCTGTTTGGCTACCGCAGCCTGGATGAGTTGCGCCAAGTCTTTCCTGATGTCTGGGCCAATCATGACACAGAGATTCTGCTCAACCATCTCTTCCCGGCTAAAACATCGTATGTGCTAGGATTGTAGTTTGTAGGGGTCGGGGCAAGCCCGACCCCTACTGACCACCGCTACCAACAAGCTCTTTCTGCTTAGCAGGAGCGTTGACCTCGATATCATCATATTTTTTCACCTTGTAGATGATGGTCGAAACTCCCCAGCTAACGACAAACAACCCGATGATAAGGCCGCCGAGCATGCCAAAATCTAGACTGCCAAACATGTCCCAGATTCCGCCACTCAGATTAAACTCCATCGCGATAATACTGAGCACCTCAATAGCGCCAATTACCAGGGCGACCAGGACGGAGACAAGGGTAATGTTCAGGTTATAGTAGAGCTTGCGCACCGGTTTCACAAAAGCCCAGCCGTAGGCACCGAGCATTAAGATGCCGTCTGTGGTGTCGAGCAGGCACATCCCTGCCGTGAATAAGGCAGGAAAGATGAGGATGAAGAGAATGGGCAAGCCTTTGCTGGCTTCGGCTGCTGAAATGCTCAGAATACCAACTTCCGTCGCGGTATCAAAACCCAGGCCGAAGAGCAAGCCGACCAGGTACATCTTCCAGCTCGAATCGACCACTCTGAGCAACGGGCGGAAGAAACGTCCCATCAGCCCGCGCTGATTCAAAAACGCATCGAGTGATTGATCGTTGTACTCTTCTCCCCGCTTCACTTTCTGGAAAGCGATGAAGATTTCCCAGAGCACGAGCATATTGATGGCCGCGATCAAGAAGAGGAAGAGCGCCGAAACCGAAGTGCCAATCAAACCACCGGCATTTTTCAGGACAGGAATACTGCCCTCAATAAAGGTCGCTGCCAGCGCAATCGCGATGGTCAACGCGACTACAATTGTGGAGTGACCCAGCGAGAAGAAAAAGCCAACGGCAACGGGTCGCTTATCTTCCTGCATCAATTTACGGGTCACGTTGTCAATGGCCGAAATATGATCCGCATCGACCGAATGGCGCAGACCAAAGGTGTAAGCCAGCAGGGCGGTACCGAGCAAAGCCGGATATTGTGTCGCAAAACCGACAATAGCAAGTACCCAGGCAATCATATTGAAAGCAATGAGGAGGATGTATATCCCTATGATCTTGGTACGCAAATCTTTCGAACTATCGCTAAAAACGCGAGAGATTGCTGAAATACCAAAGTTACTACTCATGAACCCTCCTGAAGGCGCTACGGTACGCCTGAAGACTAACAAAACGGTATCTAGCAACAAAAATACTCATCTATAATCAACGCACTGGAAAGCCATTAGATAGTTCGATGGACAAATCAAGCAACGAGTAAAAGCATACCATCTAATTTTCGTAATTGCAAGTAATTCGCAATAAGAAAATTAGTCAATCAGGATTGATGCGCAATAAAAAGCAGAACGTATCCCCTTTTTAGGGGGCAAGATGGAGCAAATTCAAGGCAGAGGCTCAATGAGCAGGTGCGAAAAGGCAACTTCGGTGCCCTGATCCTCCACATACAGACCAATCTGTCCTTTAGTGAGAGGAGTTTTTGAGGTGTCGGTCACGGGGGGACGCACTACCTGACCGTTAATCTGGAAAGTAAACGTGTTTTTATTTGCCTCTATCACGAGCGTGTTGCTTTTCTGCAGATCGCTCTGGAGCATGGGAGCAGAACCAGCAGCAAGGGATTTCCACTGCCCATCGTAGAGCCAGAAGGCATACTGGCCCCCCATCTCCCTGCTAACTTCAAAGAGATAATAATGGGTCTGGTCGGCAGCTGAGCGGAAAACGATGCCATAATAGTCCGCAGCATCCGGCGAGCTATGAATCTCCTGAATGGTAATACTAAGGCGAAAATTGCTAAACTGATGACCGGTATAGAAGGCGAGCGCAACATCTTTCGCCGATTTATTGAGAATATGATAACGATTCTGCGGCGTATCATAGAAAAATGTGCTGCTGAGAGGCCAGTTCGCCCGATTGCTTAGCTGATCGATCTTAGCACTGTTGATGTTTGAGGTAGTTAAAGTTTGTGCGCCAGTTGCTCCTCTGGCTTTTCCATTGAGTATTTGCGTCATTATGGACCTGACGGCAAAACTGGTCGTACCAATCAGTACCAGAAGCAAGAACACTATCCCTATCACCCGCACCGGATCGGCTTTATAGGCTGCCAGGGGCTTCACCTTTATAATAGGCCTATAGGGAATCAATACATGCGGGGTCTCAGAAGCATTGCCCTTGCCCCTCGGTAATACTTTTACCTGCTTTCCTGGGCTGGCTAATTTTGCCTCCTCCCTGGCTGTGACAACCGCTTCGGCAAAAGCTTTGATGAACGTGCTCGCCGTCTGAAAACGCCCTTTCGGCTCTTTTGCCAGGGCCTGATGAATGACACGATCAATCTCAGGAGTCACATCGGCTCGCAGCAATGCCAGCGATGGCGGAGGCTCATGCACATGCAACAGAGCAAGGGCAAGCGTTGAGTCGGCCTTAAAGGGGAATTGCTGGGCCAGCAAATAGAAAAGAGTAATGCCCAGCGAATAGACATCGGACCGACCGTCAAGGGTCCGTCCCAGCGCCTGTTCTGGCGAGATATAATCGGGAGTCCCTACCAGGGCTTCGGAACCTTTGGCCCCGGCAGGCGTTGCGGTCTCGCCTGTTTGCGTGACACGAGCAATTCCAAAGTCCGAGAGCATCAGATGCCCTTCGTCATCCAGCAGCATATTGGCAGGTTTGACATCGCAGTGTACGCAGCCGTGCTCATGGGCATAATCCAGGGCTACGGCCACCTGCTCAAGATACCATTGCGCCTCCTCTAACGAAAGAGGACCACGTTGAGCAATATATTCCCCTAGAGTACCACCTGACATATAGGGCATGACAATATAAGGCAAGCCATCTTGCTCGCCATAAGAGTAAATAGGCAAAATATTAGGATGATCGAGTTTGCTGGCAGCATCGGCCTCGAGCAGGAAACGATGGTAGAACTCTCGCTGCATGCGCGTATCCATCACCGAGCGAGGAAGAAAAACTTTGATGGCTACTTTACGCTCAGGCTGTTGCTGCTGGGCCAGAAATACGGCGCTCGATCCGCCATAGCCCAGCAGCTTTTCTAAGACGCATGAGCCTAAGACCTTCCCAATGAGATGTTGTCCCCTGGATATAGTCACACCACAGCTCCTCTCTCGCTCCCCCTACTAGAGACAAGCGCAGCCTCTGGCAATTCTGGAAAGCCTGATTATAGATGATAATCGGCACAGAATCTCTACGATTCTATCACCCCCATCCATAGATGGGGCTGTCTGGCTTGTGGATTGTAAATTTGTTTCTATAAAGATGAACGTCTATCCGAACAAAAATTCACCGTCGCGCATAATTATATGACCATCGACTTCAATGGTACAGCAGGACGGGATCACATCGACATGAATGGTTGCGTTCCAATCCGCGCCGGTAAATTCTGGATAAGGATTACCAAAGGCAACGTGCAGGCCGGGCATCTTTTCATCTTGCAGTAAATTACCGACCAGCCGTTTCAAGCTGGTGAGCGTGCCAATAGCGAACTCTCCTGCGCGATTGCCGTTAGGAACAGAAAAGAGATAGTCGTGTACCTCTTGCGCCAGGGCCTTATTCTCGCTGGTAACTTCAGTCACGTACCCATCCTTTACCCTCAGCACGAGAGGCGTTGCCAGCACGCCGTACTTTTCAGAAAAGTAGTCTCCCAGCACATCACAAACAAGCACGCCATCAACGGTGGCAGGCGCGGTAAAAACCTCACCTTCGGGCAAATTCCCCCATTTTCCCTGTTCGTGATAGCGTCCATGACACGGTATCCATTGCCAGTTTTCGTGGAATGTGGCGGTGACATCGCTGCCTTTAGCAGAGGTCACATGGATCGTTTTCGCGTTGCGTACCATCTCATAGACCCGGTTGGTCAGCGTAAAGACTTCGTCATAGTCCGCACACATACCCTCCGCCATCAAGGTTTCGTCAATCCCAATCATATGCCCGTGACGCACTTGTAGCTCTTTTACCAGGAAGGGCAATAGTGGAATGCGGAAGGCGATCTCTC
>DASTZT010000544.1:0-5353 GCA_035764225.1 Ktedonobacteraceae bacterium | reverse complement strand
TTCCTGGCACGCCTGATCCAGCATGGTGCGCCCGCCTCTGGTTTTGAAGTTTGTACTTTGGAGCGCTATATGCGGCTGCATCCAGCTACTAAGGAAGTGCGGCTCCGCGAGCCGAGCGCGTGGAGTTGTGGGCATGGTGTGGCACGTTGGGATGGCGGCTGCGAGTGTACCGAAGGAGATAGTAGCTGGAAGGGGGCGTTACGCCAGGCGCTGGTTCGTTTAGCGCAACGGGGCGATGACCTCTTTGAGCAATACGCAGGGGAGCTTTTTGCTGATCCCTGGCTGGCACGCAATGACTATCTTGCGGTGCGCAACGGCTGGGAGACAGGCGAGAGCTTCTGGACGCGACATGGTAACAAGCATTGCGTACCGTGCGATCCGCAGCAGGCGCAACGGGCGATGTTGTTGCTCGAAGCGCAGTATTACCAGCAGTATAGCTTTACCAGTTGTGGTTTCTTCTTTGAGGATCTGGATCGTATCGAGCCACGCAACAATATTGCGTTCGCTCGCCGTGCTATCAGCCTGATCTGGCAGGCGCTCGGCATCGATCTCCAGCCTGATTTTGTCAACGATTTGCAAGCGGCGAAGAGCTGGCGTTCGCATTTAACGGGCGCGGACCTCTATCGCCAGTTGCCCGTAGTGCGACCAGAACTGTTGCCGCCACTAGAAAAATAGCATTAATAGCTAGCAAAAGAGGCGACCTGCGCTAAACCGCAGGTCGCCTCTTTTGCTAGCTGTCAACTACCCCATTGTTGCTGGAGGTGCTGTCCCGTCCAGACGCTCTCTAACATTTTCTCGAAGACGAGAAAATTTGACATGCCGGAGACGTGGAAGCGTGCCCAGGGCGAAGCTCCTTCACCCACCGCCTCTATCGTCACAATCTTTTCCCCAATATCGATGTTTTTAATCTGCTGCCAGGGAAGTGTTCTCCTGCGCCCGCTGATCCCCTGCAAGCTCAGTTTGAGGTCTCCAAAAGCGACCGGCTGACCGGCATAGTAGGCAGCCATCGCCTGAGGCAGGAGAAGCTGGGCCGTCTCGTTGGCGATGATCTCACCCAGGCTCATCAGGTTACGCCAGTTGCCATCGAATTTGAACGTTTGCTTATTGGCGAGCCGTACAATGAAAACGTGCGTGTCATAAATATAGCCGTAAACGTCATTGCGATGCCACATTGCGACAACCGCATCCCAGCGAATAACCTGCGGCTTGCTGCCTTTGATGAGCAACAGCCCGCCGGGGCACACATAGGCACGGGCCGTACGCAAAGGGAACGCTCTAAAGGAGAGATAGAGGCCATAGGATAGCAGAAGCACGCCAACCACCAGCGCGTGCAAAGGTGTGTAGCGTGCTGGTAAAAGCGAAATGTTCAAGAAAGCCAGCAGCGCCAGCAACAATGCAATTATTGCCAGGAAGAAACAGAAAAGGCTGAGCCAGATTTTAAAGGCAACGCCCGTACGATATTCCGCTGTGGGTATTCCCAGTTGATGGGTTGCCACAAGATTATAGATCTCTTGTGATATCTGTAGTTCCTGTTGTGCTTGCGTATTGATCATATACTAAGCCGTCCATTTACGATAAATCTCTCCAGCGCCAACAAACGATCATTTGTGTTAGAACGGACGCCAGCATGAGAAAAGAGGGATGATAGGCATAGTCACTATAGGCTTTACTGTCACTATAGCATAGCAAACATAGCCTGGCAATAAACTAGGCAGAATGGTACATTCAGGGCTATGTTAAGGCTTTCCGCGCATAATGTACTCTACCAGATCGCGCAATCTGGGAGCGTCAGATAGCATCCATAGGGGTAGGATATGCCATTCCTGAGTTTTGCCTTTGGATCTGATAATCACTTCGTCTTCCCCAACGCCAATACCGGCAATCTCTCCCCAGGGGATCGCCATCTGATGCTCCTTGAGGATGATCCCCTGCCGACTGATGCTTAGACCGTCGAAACAGATCGTCGCGCCTTCATTAAAGGCGGTGATGTGCGGACGCTGGTTGCGTGCTTGTTCCCGTAAAGTGTGCTCAACGATCCCTTTGAAGACGCTCACATTCGGCACATCCGAGATATTCATCGTCTCCCAATCCCAGGAGTTGCCTTTGCTGTGAATACTCATGGTTGCATCTTCGAGCGTAATATGCTCGACCTCATCCCAACTCAGTAGTTTCGCTCCACGCCTGGCGCTAATGCCCTGAGCCATTACTGCGATATCACCAAAATAGAGCGGAGTTCCCGTTTTGTAGGTGGCAATGGCTCGTGGCAGTAATCGGCGCGTCACCTCATCCTCTAAACGCTCTCCCAGCAGTGCGCCGTTGGATAATTCGGCGTTCACTGCAAACGTCTTCCCATCAACGCGCCGTATCGTATACGCATAGGATGCGTTGCTTGTCTGGTTGCTGACGGGAGCTTTCCAGATCCCCATAATCAGCCCCCAGGGGACAGGCTCTTTTTTACGCCTGACATAGATCAGCAGACCCTTCGAGCAGAGAAATACGCGTGTGGGGGGATAAAGCAGCGGCGTGAGGAGGAGCCAGCAGCCAGTGGCGATCCATGCAATGCTGATAGCAGGAAGCAGCGTTTGTTGCCAGCCAGGCCACCAGCTAAAAACGCTGTCATAGAGGACAAAGAAGAGGGCGAGCAGCAAGCTACCAAAGAGGATACAACCAATCCCTGGCAGACGAGACAGCAGAGAAGCTTTGCGCGGCTCACAGGCCACCAGTGGCTTGCCCAGGCCATGCTGAGCCGCGAACTGATAGACATTCCCTGTTATCGCTTGCTCTGCTAAAGGCTGCCCCATGATATAGCTCTCCAGTTATCAGTACCAATAAAATCGCATCAAGTGATATCGTCTGATATGCTTGATTATAAATATAGCAGAGAATTGCGCGTAAAGGAATATCGTAGAGCGTTTTTCATCAATCTTTGCTGAAAAAACAAAAGGCTGCTACAGTACTGAGCCTGTAGCAGCTTGAGACGAGCGGCAATTATGCACTAATAGATGACGATGATCGTGTTCCAATTGGTATTGTTGTATAGCCATGCCGCCTGTTGCTCTTGTACATTAACACAACCGTGACTGCCACCGCCCGCGAAAGCTTCATCACCACCGGTGTCATAGTGGGGGAATTGCGTTCCGGGGCCGTAATTCATACGCCACCAGGAATCGTGGATGAAGTAGCCGCCACGATGGTACAGGATCGCATAGTTAATCGGCGTATCTGGGTACCAGAAAGGCGAAGTTTTCGGTTCGCTCGATTTGAAGACGGTTGGCGATTGGCGGTTCATCACCGACCAGACGCCAGGAACCGAGGGCAACTCTACGCGCCCGGTCGTTACCTGGAAACCACGAACCAGCTTACCGTTCTGGTAGAGGCGCAGGGCTTGCTCAGTGAGCGAAACCATGATAACCTGCTGTCCCATCAGTTTGTAGCGGTTAAGCAGTTCCATATCAGTCGCATGCACCTGATCAAAAGGAGTGTGGTCGTTATAATCCTGCTCCATCATATGCAGGTTGAAGAGCGCATTGTTGGCCTCATCGACCATCGCCTGATAATCATCGGGCGTCGCTGCCAGGGAAAGATCAAAATCCAAATCGGAGCCGATTCCAGGCTGATCATAGCCAGCATCCAGGACGTAATTTTGCCCATTAAACGTATCATGGAAAAGATGAGCCTGGCCCCAGGAAGTCACTTCCTGATGGAATTGCTTGATCAGATAGCCAGCTTCTCCCTGAATAAGATCATTGTGCATCGATGAAAGATCAGTATCAACCTGTTGCGCGAAGTTGGTGTAATCCTGGATGCTCAATGTCTTGCTCATGCGTGCATTGTCGGCATCTAGCTTCTTCTGATATGGGGTCGGGTCCATGCCGTAGGTCTTCAAAAGCTGAATTTGCTGCGTAAACTCGTTGAGTTTGGCGGCAGTGACGTAAGGAAGAGCCTGGATACTGTTGACGACTGCTTGCTGATAGGCAGCATTAATCATCACCATGATCTGCTGGAAATCGGCGGGGTTTTTAGCTGTCGTTATGTCTTGCTGGTAGTTGTGATACTGCGTTTGCATCGCGGTAACGTCCAGGTGAGCGTTCTGCATCTGGTCAATCGTCTTTTTTAACGTTGTCATTTTACCGGATGCTGTCAGCAGGAGATCGAGCGACTGCTTTGCAACGTTGGCTTTATTGCTAATCACAGTATAATCTTTAGGATTTTTAGCAGAGGCCATCAGTGACTGGTCCAGGTCATATTGCTGTGTGAAGTAATCGACTGTGAAGCCTTGAGCGCGACGTTGTGCCAGCATCGTCTGGAAATTCTGCATATCTTGCTGGGCCTGGTCTTGCGCTTGTGTCGTGCTGGTCGCAATGATTCCCTGGAGCTGTGTTGTTAATTGCGAGTAGCGGACATTCAGATTTTTGTAATACGTATCATAGGGTTGATCAGAAAAGAGACTTAAGGGCGCGCTAGCATTGTTGAGCTGTTGCTTCTGGGTAATAACAGGTTGGAGTTGTGATGCAGGGACGCCGATTGCCTGCGCCTGCTGGAGCAGATGATCGAGCGCGACCTGACTCTGATACGCTTGTTGTTGCAGAGTAGAATTGCCGCCACAGGCACTAACCGCTAAAAGGATAGTGCCCAGGAGCATAACAGCAAGCGTAGCCTGAGCAATTCGGGGCAATGCCCCCTCAGGACGCAATACACGCATAAAGGGTCATCTCCTTCCGCCTCTAGCTTTCATTTTCCGTTTTTCTTTCCTTGCGGCTTTACCTGTTTTCTTGCCACCCTTGCTCGCCGGTCGTGGCATATCAGGCATACCGGGTATTCCTGCCCCTCCACCATATTGCCGCGCTAATTGTGCCCAGGGGCCTTTACCGGAGCTGATCTGGCGGATCATGGTACGCATTTCGCCAAACTGCTCCAGCAGTTGATTAACTTCCTGGACGCTTGTTCCGCTACCTTTGGCAATGCGTTTGCGGCGGCTTCCGTTAATTACATCGGGATTACGTCGTTCCTGCAATGTCATGGAGAGGATGATCGCCTCAATATATTTGAGTTGATCGCCTTCCAGCGCTTCTTCCATTTCTGGCGTTGCTGCCAGCTTATTGAAGCCCGGCATCATCTCCATCACCTGGCGTAACGGTCCCATCCGCTTCAATTGTCGCATTGCATTCAAAAAATCTTCCAGGTCGAACTTGCCTTGCTGCAACTTGGCCTGGGCTTTGAGCGCCTCTTCCTGATCGATAGTTTCCTGAGCACGTTCGATCAGCGAGAGCACGTCTCCCATACCTAGTATACGTGAAGCGAGACGATCTGGATAGAAAGGTTCCAACGCATCGGTTTTCTCACCGACGCCCAT